>JAUWNI010000040.1 GCA_030612705.1 Phycisphaerae bacterium
CGGCGCCGACGTAGATAGCCGAATACATCCCAATGGCCTACGTCGGCCGCGGGGGGCCGCCGCTACCCACGGGCCGAGGCACGCGGCCTGCTATTTGCTATTATAAAAACTGAGAACTGAAAACACGCTGATGCCCCGCAAAATGCTCATCACCGCCGGTCCGACGCACGAACCCATCGACGCCGTGCGCTACCTTGCCAATCGCTCCAGCGGCCGGATGGGATTGGCGCTGGCGAAAGCTGCCCGTGACGCCGGCTGGACAGTCACACTGCTGCTGGGACCAGTCGCGCTGGAACCACCCGCGGGCTTGCGAACGATCTCATTTGAATCAACCGCCGACCTCGCCAGGCTCCTCGATGAGCAATTCCCTGCCTGCGACGTGCTAATCATGGCGGCCGCGGTCGCCGACTACCGACCCCGCCGCCCGCACAAGAGCAAGCTGCCGCGCAAAGACGGGCCGCTGGTGCTCGAGCTGGAACCGACGCCCGACCTCGTCGCCGCTTGTGCCGACCGCAAGCGCGTGGATCAACGCATCATCGGCTTCGCGCTCGAGGAACCGAGGGCGTTGGAGCGGCGGGCCCGGGAGAAACTTCGCCGAAAGGGACTCGACGCGATCGTCGCCAACCCCTTGACCACGATGGGAGCCGCGAACGTATGTGCAACGGTATTTACCGCAACGACGGCCACGGCAATCAGCGCGGCCAAGCCGGAATTCGCCCGCCGACTGATCGAGTGGATTGAAGCACAATGGTACGCGTGATTTAGTCGAGTTCAGGAGCCGTTACCATGCCGCGTTGTCCACTCTGCAAAACCCAATGCGACCGTGTCAACTACGAAAGTGTAACGATCTATAACTGTGGCGGCTGCGGGGGCCACTGGCTAAGCGAGGTCCGGTTCGACCTGATCGTCAGCCGCCGCGAGTACGAGCTGCCCGAGCCGGTCAAGCAAAAGATGCTGGAGATCGCTGACGCGTCAAACACACTGGAGAAGTTGATCTGCCAGACCTGTGGCAAAGAAATGCTCAGGGAGCAGTTCAAGCATTGGCCGGAAATACAGATCGATCGCTGCCCCAAGTGCAACGGGATCTGGCTCGACCGCGGCGAACTCGAAAAATGCCAGATCTATTGGGAATATGCCCAGGATCATCCGGAGGAGTTTGAAAATCCCGATCTCATCGCTCGCAAGGCTCTGCTCGACGCCGAGTGGCACAATCGACGGGTTAAGTTAGAGGAAGAAACCAAGATGGCAAAAGACCTCGCTCGTACGGGATACTACGGCCACGGAGGCGCTGCCGGCCTGGTCAGGATATTGCTTCACATGTTCGGCCGCTAATCAGAGCCCCGAGCGCAAGCGAGCGGGCAAATCAGAGCCCGAAGCATAAGCGAGGGAATGGACCCAGGCAGTCGGCCACTCTCGAAACTGAAGTCGGTCGGCCACCTTGAGATTTTCGTCGGCTACGAGCGTAAAACCCTTAAAGAGGTGGGCTACCCTTCGTATTATCCAGAATTCCACGTGCAATAGAGCACTAGTGCTCCGGCACACGTAAATGTGCGGGTAGCGTCGGGTCTCCGTGCCCGACGCAGGCTGTCGTGAGGCGTCCGCGCGTCGACCTCCGCCCCGCGGGGGCCCCCCGCCCACCCCCCAGCTCACCCCGGGCCCCCCCACACGCGCCCCCCGCGGGCCCCCGGGCGCGGCCCACGGTCGGAATGACATTCAGACGCTACCAACGTTCGTGACGCTCACGCGGAATCGGCCAATTCCGTCGGTTGGACGATACACGAACACCCATTTGAGTTTATTATATGGAGTTGTTCGATCGTTCCGGGAATTGTCTGGAAGCGTTGGCGCATGGACGAATGGGGCTACATTCTGCGACTGGTGGCCGCGATTGTCGCCGGCTCCATAATCGGGTTCGAGCGTGAGCTGCACGACAAGCCGGCCGGGTTACGCACCAACATTCTAATCTGCTTCGGGTCGGCGCTGTTCACTGTGATGTCGGTCATGATGGTTGGCGAGGCGTACTCCGACCGAGCCCGCATTGCCGCTCAGGTTGTCACCGGCGTCGGTTTTCTAGGGGCCGGCACGATCGTGCACTTCAAGGGCAACGTGCTGGGGTTGACCACCGCCGCCACCATCTGGGCCGTCGCCAGCGTGGGGATGGCATTCGGCGCCGGTGAATACGGGCTGGGCTGGGCGGCAACGTTCCTGACCGCGGGGGTGTTATTCGGCCTGGCGTTCGCGGAGGACTTGATTTCGTCGTGGCGGGTGACGACACGCTTCAAAATCAAGCTCGATGCCACGGTCAAGACGGCCGACCTCATCAAACAGATCATCGACGAAGTAGGTCTGCACACGCGGAGCTGGATGATTACGAAAGTGGAAGAGGGATTGACGCTACGGATCTCCGTCACGGGGCCGATGAAGAAGATCGAAGAGCTTCAGGCGGCGTTGATTAACAACGAGCACGTCACGTCAATCAAACGCGTGTAAGAAGAATGTCTCCTTTTTCTCTGTAAGCATTCAGCGGTCAGCAATCAGCGATCAGCCGAAAGACGAGCGCCGGCGACCAAGTTTCGCACATAACGTGTTCTTGAGAGCAGCGAGGGAACATGACCAAGGCAAGGCACCCGCCCGCCCCACAACGCGAATGGCTGACCGCTGAAAGCTGATTGCTGAAAGCTTGTTGCAAACGGCTGAACTGTTACTTTTCTCTTAATCGGCGAACCGGCATTGCAACGCCAAGGCTTGTTCCAGACGTTCCAGATATTCCTTCTGAGAAATTTCCGCCGCGCCAAATCGTTCCAAATGCGGGGTGGTCCACTGCGTGTCGATCAGTGTGAATCGGCGGGCTTTCAGGCGTTCGATCAGTGCGACCAGGGCGACTTTTGAAGCGTCGGTAACGTAGTGAAACATCGATTCGCCGAAAAACGCCCCGCCGAGCGCTATGCCGTAGAGCCCTCCCGCGAGCTTGCCGTTCTGCCAGGCCTCTACGGAGTGAGCGTAACCCCGGTGGTGCAGTTCGGTGTAGACCGCGATGATCTCGCTTGAAATCCAGGTGCCCTCGGGGCGGTCGGCACAAGCTTGGATGACTTCGTCGAAAGCGGTATCGAAGCGCACCTCGAATCTCGCTTGCCGAATGACCGGGCGCAGACTGTGCGGGATGCGGAAACGGTCGAATTCGAAGGTGCAACGAGGATCCGGGCTGTACCAGTAGATGTCGCCGTCATCATCCGCCATGGGGAAGACTCCCATGCGGTAGCCGTACAGCACCAATTCCGGCGTAAGTTCTTCGAGCATGGGCCGTATCAGTCCGCCGCTACAGTCTGTGGGCGCCGCCGACTTTTACGGCGGACTACGCATGGGCCGTATCCAGAATCGAATACATCTGGCAACCGGGCCGGTAAGACTTTATGCTGGCTGAATGCGAAATGTCCAGCAGGACCGGTCGAGCAGTGATTCCGTGGGGGCAGAGAGGTCGGCGGTTATGCCGGTTGGCGACGCAAATGTCCCGGCCGATTGGCGAGCGTGGTTCGATCAGCAGCGCCGCCACGTCGATGCCGAGATTTCAAAGCATTTGAACGTATTGAAAGCGAAAATCCAGCCGCACAGCCAACTGCTCGAAGCCGTAGAATACTCGTTGACCGGCGGCGGCAAGCGGCTGCGGCCGGTGCTCGTGCTGGAGACGTGTCGCGTCTGTGGCGGGGCTGAAGCGTCGGCGTGGCCGTCGGCGTTGGCGATCGAGTGTATCCACACGTTCTCCCTGATACACGACGATCTGCCCGCAATGGACAACGACGACCTCCGACGCGGCAAGCCGACCTGCCACAATGTTTTTGGCGAAGCCGTGGCCGTGCTGGCGGGCGATTGGCTGATCGCACATGCGTTCGAACTGCTCGCGTCGGAGAAGGTTGATCCAAGGATTGCTCCGGAGTTGGTACGGACGCTCGCACGGGGATCGCTAGACATGATCGTCGGGCAGAGTGCCGACATCGCCGGCGAGCAGCTGCCGACCGATCCGGAGTTGGTGAAGTTCATTCACCGGCACAAAACCGCGCGGCTTTTGGAAGCTTCCTGCAAGTTGGGGGCGCTGGCGGCACGGGCATCGACCGATAAGTTGAAAGGGTTGGCGGAATACGGCAATCGGCTCGGGCTGGCGTTTCAGATCAGCGACGATCTGCTGGACCGCACCGGGACGACGGAAAACCTTGGCAAACGCGTCGGCAAGGACGCCGACGAATCGAAACAGACGTACCCGGCCGCGTTCGGGATTGAGGAAAGTCGCCGGCGGGCTCGCGAGGAGATCGAGGCGGCCGTCGCGGCGCTCGAGCCGTTTGGCCCGAAGGCCGATCGGCTGCGCGGCTTGGCTTGGTATGTAATCACGCGGGATCGTTGATCCGCCGGCGAACCGTGTAAACACATTTGCCGTACCTACAAGGGTGAGCATGAAGGACATTCTTGACACGATCGAGTCGCCGGGGGACCTCAAGGGGCTTTCGCTCGGGCAGCTTCAGACGCTGGCGGGCGAAATCCGCACGCGGATCATCGACGTTGTCGGCAATAACGGCGGGCACCTGGCGAGCAATCTGGGCGTGACCGAGCTCACGCTCGCGTTGCACCGGGTGTTTGATTTCTCTGAAGATCGTCTGCTCTGGGACGTCGGGCACCAGTGCTACGTTCATAAGCTGATTACGGGCCGCAACGCCGACTTTGACAGCCTGCGGCAAGCGGGGGGAATCAGCGGTTTTCCCTCCACAAAAGAGAGCGCATACGATCTGTTTGACGTGGGGCACGCCGGCACGTCGATCGCGACGGCGGTCGGGCTGGCCCGGGGCGACAGCGCCCTCGGCCGTCATAAGCGTGTGGTCAGCCTGATCGGTGACGCGAGTATCGTCAACGGAGTGGCGTTTGAGGGGCTCAACCAGGCCGGGACGCTCAAGCGACAGTTTCTGGTCGTGCTGAACGACAACTCGATGGGCATCGCCAGGACGCAGGGCGGGTTTGCCGCGCATCTGGCCCGGTTTCGCGTCAGCAGCTTCTACGGGGAAACAAAGACCAAGGTCAAGCAAACGCTGCCGAAGGTGCCGCTGGTCGGCAAGAGCGTTTACGGGGCGCTCGATGTTTTGAAGGATCGTTTCCGGGCGTCGATGTCGCCGCACCAGATATTTGATCAACTTGGTTTCGTCTATGTCGGTCCGGTGGACGGCCATGACCTGGCGCACCTGATCGAGATGTTCGAGACGCTCAAGGACGTTCCGCATCCGGTGCTGCTGCATGTGCACACCGAGAAAGGCCGCGGCTGTGATTGGGCCTCGAAGGATCCTTGTGCATTTCACAGCCCCGGCAAACTCAAGATCGAGGGTGACAGCGTTACTATCTTGGAGAGTTCGCGGAAGAGTTGGACGAGCGCACTGGCCGACGCGGTGCTCGAGATTGCCAAAGACGACCCGCGCGTGTACGCCCTGACCGCCGCCATGCCCGACGGGACCGGCGTCGCGAAGATTCGCCAGGAACTACCCGAACGCTGTCTCGACTGCGGCATCGCCGAGAGTTGCACCGTGGATGTTGCGGCGGGGATGACCAAGGCGGGCTTGCGGCCGCTGGCGTGTATCTACTCGACTTTTCTGCAACGGGCGTTCGACCAGATTTTTCAGGAGGTCGTGCTCCAGAAACTGCCCGTCATCTTCTGTATCGACCGGGCGGGGCTGGTCGGTGGCGATGGAGCCGTGCATCACGGTTATCTCGATATCAGCTACCTGCGCGGCTTCCAAAACATGGTCGTGATGGCCCCGGCGGACGAGCCGGAACTGAAGCAAATGCTACGCTTCGCGCTGACGCTCGACGTTCCCAGCGCGATTCGCTATCCGCGCGACACCGTCCCGGACACCTTCGGCAAACCGCCGCCGACGAAACTCGGCAAATCGCGTCGGATGCTCGATGGACCGGACGCGACGATCGTGGCGTTCGGGAGCGAGGTGCCTTACGCGCTGGACGCGGCCGACGCGCTGGCGGGCGAGGAAATCTTCGTCGCGGTGGTCAACGCGCGCTTCGCCAAGCCGATCGACGAGGACATGGTCACGACGGCGATCACACGGGGCGGCCCGGTGATCACGCTGGAAGATCATTCGACCACCGGCGGCTTCGGCAGCGCGGTGCTGGAGACGGCCAATCGCCTCGGCTTACCGACCGAGTCGGTCATTCGCCTGGGATTGGCTCCGGACGTGTTTTACCGGCACGGTTCGCGAGCGGGTCAGTTGGCCCAGGCGGGGATCGACGCCGCCGGCATCGCCGCCACCGTTCGCCGGGCGGTCCGCGCCCATCGGCGCGGCGAGAGCGTCCCGCACGAGCCACCCGTTCGAGCAACCGGTCGCCCGAGCGGTTGTTCATAGACCGTCAGCGCATCGAATTTGCATCTCCGATTGGACAATCGGTATAGCATACGCTATACTTCGCTTTGCTGACGCTTAGTCGAGTTTCGGCGACAAGCTGAAGTGAGAGTGACGAATGGCTCAGGAGGTTCGCTTTGTCGCCCTGCGCTCGATGCTGGAATCGGCCGGTTGGACGCTAAAAAGAATTCGCGGGTCGCATCACGTTTTCGTTAAGCCGGGACGGTTGCCGATTTCGATTCCCGTGCACGGGAAGAAGGTGAAGGCGGTATATGTCCGGAAAGTGCAACAGATCCTCGCGGAAGAGCAAGGTAGTTAATACGGGCTTGGATCGGGCGTTTGATCCCGCGATCGAGAAGCGCGCCCGGCAACTCGCCCAGAGTTATCGTTTGGTGCTCGAGCCCGACGCCGATGTCGGCTTCATTGGTCGAGGGTTGGAAATGCCCACGATTTTTGCCGACGCCCCGACCGCCGACGAGTGCGTCAGCGCAACGCGCGAGGCGCTGACCACGGCAATTGCGACTATGTTGGAGATGGGATTGCGCCCGCCCACGCCAGTCGCGAAGGGTGCGCGGCAAGCTCAAATCAATGTGCGGCTCACGTCGGAGGAGAAGCTGATTCTTGAAGATTCAGCGCGGCGCGCGGGCTTCCGCGGGTTATCCGACTTCATGCGAGCCGCGGCGTTGAATTATCTCGGTGGGCCGGTTTCCGCGAAGAAAAGGGTGGCAAGCCAACTTCGTAAACGGGTGAAATCGCGCGGCAAGAAATCCGCGTAGCGGTTCCACGGCGTCCGCAACTACGGCTTGAACCGGAGTTGCGCGCAATCCTTGGCATTTGTCTCTGCCTGCTTTGTAACCATTTCGACGTACGTCTCAGGTAGTGCAGATTTTATCTCAGGGGCCAGCCTCCCGGCGACTGCCTTGACGGCCTCCACGCCGGGTCCCTCGATTTCGACGAACCAGCCCAGTTGCGGGAGTTCGTCCAGGCAGACTTCACACGCGTCAAGTTGCCAGGTTTCGCGGCGTTTTTCGTACAAAACGACTTCGCTAAAGCCGAGATGTTGCAGGATCGTCATGCTCGCGGACGGATTCAACACGACGGTTTCGACCTCCTCGCGGATTTTCATCTCGCCGGCGGCGCGCGGGCCTTTGTAAGTCAGTGTCGCGTAAAGTTGCTGTTTGTCGCCCAGAGAGCGGCACGTTCGCAGCCGCAAGCCGCAATCCGACGATCGCAGCCGGCCATCGGCGGTGTCGAAAATCCGGTTGGTTTCGAGCACATGCGCGCTTCGCTTCGCGCCGCACGTGGCCAGCCGTTCGCGTAGGGCGGCGGGATCTTCAAGCCGATACTTCGCTTCAATTTCTTGAGCCATGATCCTCATTCCGATTGACACATCTATCGGCACCCGACATGCTAACGCACAGTTTGACGGCTTGACACAGCCGGTTCAGACCAAGCCCGTTTTGGTCTCTCGGCGCGGTCGGCGATCGTGGCTGCGGCCACGGTTGCTTCTGGCGGAGCTTGGCGTCCATGAACAGATCGATATCGACACGAATCCAGGTTGCGGTCGCGGCGGTCTTGCTGGTCGCATTCGCAGGCGCGCGGACACTATACGCACAGGCGGGCGGCGGTTCACCCGCCGGCGAGAGTCTGCTCCAGCAGCAACGCCTGATCGACGACAAACTCGACCGGGAGCGCAAGGAACTGGCCCCGCTCGATTCCCTGCTCGACTGGCAATGGGGCGGCTGGATCGAGTACTACATCTTCCACTTCGACGACGGCATCCAGTCGCAACGCGTCTACCAGCGGCCCGGATTGTCGCTCTGGACGCGGCTGAAAATCGACGACGGCGCGCACGAAATTTTCGCCCGCATGCGCCTGAACTTCGAGTACTTCAACCCCGGCGACGAGTACCGCCGCCAGCAGGACTGGGTCGGGCCGAATCTCGACCGCGGCTGGTACCAGATCGACGTCGGCCGGGCTTTTCGGCTGACCGACCCGGCCGACCCGTACCAGATGCGCGTCCGCGTCGGTCGACAGGAAGTGCGCTTCGGCACGGGCTACACGCTCGATCTGCCGCTCGACGCGGTCAAGTTCGACGCTAAGCTGCACGACCTGCGGGTGATCGGCCTGTTCGCCAAGACCATCGGCAGCTACCCGAACATCGACCGCGGCGAACCCGTCGACAGCCACAGCGCCCGGTGCTTCCTCGGCGTACAAGTCAACTATGAGGGTTTTGAGGACCATCAGCTCTTCGGCTACGCTCTGTGGAACAACGACTACACCGACGAGCGCCCGACCGACTTGTTCCAGAACTACAGCTACGACACGCAGTACTTCGGGATCGGCTCACGCGGCAGCATCGCCCACAACTTCAACTACTGGACCGAGTGGGTCTACGAGACCGGTCACAGCTACGGCGACGGCGATTTTCTGCATCGCGACATCGTCGATGCCTGGGCCTGGAACATCGGCGTCGAGTACCTTTGGGACTGCACCACGCGGCCGTACGTCGCGTTCGAATACATGTTCGCCGGCGGCGACGGCGACCGCCTCTTCAGCCCGACCAGCGCCGGCGGGGGCAATTACGGCGATAGCCATGACACGAGTTACGCTGGTTTCGGCTTCCGTGACACCGGCATCGCCGCCGCCCCGATCCGCAGCAACCTGCACATTTGGCGACTGGGCGGGGGGCTGGCGCCGCTGGAGAAAATCGAACTCTGCCGCGATCTGGAGATCGGGACGAACTGGTTCCTGTATCACAAGCACCATCGCCGCGGGGCGATCAGCGATACCACCGCCGGCCAATTCGAAGGTTACGTGGGCTGGGAGATGGACTACTTCGTCAATTGGCGTTTGGCTTCCGACCTCTCGTGGACCATCCGCTGGGGCGCGTTCTTCCCCGGCGACGCGTATCGCGATCGCAGTACTCGCAACTTCCTCTTTACCGGTGTTACCTGGAGCTTCTAGCCATGTCCGCAAACCCCACGCGCCACACGCTGATGATCCGGGCCGGAGTCGATGCTCCACGGATGGCCTGGCTGGTTGGAATATCGCTAGCGCCGCTGCTGGCCGGTTGCCAGGCGGCCGGACCGCACGCCGCCACCCAACCCGCCGTCCCGACCGAGACAAACGCTGAGTTGGTTGAGTACATCAGCGATTTGCCGTACGTGACGGCGGAGTCGGCGTACCGGGCGGTTCACATTCTTTCAAAGGGCGAGGTTTTCCAGGGCGATTTCGGCACGCTGGCCGCGGAAATGAATACGAGCGGACTGATCGGCAACGGCTGGGGCCACGATGCCGACACGTTTGTCGACCGCGCCGCCGTCGGGCACCTCGTGGCCCGCGCCTGCGACATTCGCACGGGGTTGAATTGGCGTCTGACCGGGCTGGGCCGCTATGCCCACCGCGAACTCATCTATCGCGGCATCGCCCACCCGAGCGGCGAATACGGACTGATCAGCGGAGGAGAATTCCTCGGCGTCCTGGCCCGAGCCGAAGAGTACCTGCACAAGATCGGCCGCGCGCCCGGCGAGGCGGCAGTGTTAGGCACCGAGCCGGGGCAGCCTTAGATCACCGCTTCCTTCGCGAAAAAGAAAATCACAAACACGCAGAGCGTCACGGTGATCACGATGGCGTGGACGAAAAACGTTTTCCACGCGAGGCCGGAGAGCGTGTTGCGTTTCTGCCCGGCGCTGTTGAGAGCCACGAAAAAGCCGATGCCGCTGGCGAGGAGGCTGAGTAAAGTGGTGGCGATGATAACGAAGAAGCGCGGGCTCCCCTCTCGGTAAAAAGCGGCGAACTCCCCGAAATCGAAACGCCAGAACACGCCTACGGTCAGTAAAAGGCAACTCAGCCCACCGATTATCGCCAGCAACAGGCTCCATTTCGCTTGCAATTCGTGTGGATTGGTTTTCTTTTTCCGAGCCACTGTCGCACTCCTGCTCGACCGGGGAATCAACCGAGTTTTGTTTTTTTCTACCTGTGGATTGTAACGCCGAGCGCCGTACCCCGCGACCGGCCGAGAACACGGGGAAGACGCTCTTTTCCGACGACATCCGGTACGGGGCCCGAACGCTACATGTCTTTTGCGGCGGATTGCAAGTGCTCTGTCAGCTCTTACTTGATGGGTGGCTCGGGCGTCCCGCCCGAGATTTCCACAGGCGAGACGCCTGTGCCATCCTTGATGTTATCCATCATTCCATGTGTGGCGGAGTACTAGGGGTGTGCGGGGAGTGCAACGGTTTTCCGGCTCAGCGCACCGGATTAAGATATCCCCGATGCGGGAAACATTCACCCAATCCAAACCGCTACGGCTCGGCGTGCTGATCTCGGGCGGCGGTACAACGCTCGACAACCTGATCCAACGCCGAGCGGACGGCCGACTGCGCAAGGTCGACATCGAACTGGTCATCAGTTCGCGCGAGGACGTGCGCGGCGTGGAAATTGCCGGACAGGCGGATCTCCCGCTGAAAATCATCAGAAAGCGTGATTTTCCCGAACTGCACGAGTTTTCCGAGACGATCGTCAACACGCTCGATACCGCCGAGGTCGATCTGGTGGCGATGGCGGGATTTCTATGCTTGTGGCGAATCCCTTCGCATTACGAAGGTCGGGTCTTGAACATTCATCCCGCCCTGCTGCCGAATTTCGGGGGGCACGGGATGTACGGCCAGCACGTACACGCCGCCGTGCTTGCCGCCAGCGTGAGCGAGAGCGGCTGCACGGTGCACTTGGCGGACAACCAGTACGACCACGGGCCGATCGTCGCTCAATCGCGGGTACCGGTTCAGCCGGGCGACACCGCGGACTCGCTCGCCGAGCGGGTCGGCCAGGCCGAGCGTGAGCTTTATCCGCGCGTGATCCAGGGTGTCGCCGATCACGGCCTGAGTTGGCTGAGCCGCCAGGCGGAGGCACGTGGGTAGTTGCCGTTGACTGCAATCATGCCGCGGGAAGCCAACCGACCATTATTAGGCATGGGAACTCAGCCCGGCACTACGTCGCGGAGCGGGCGGAGGTGCATATGCGGATCAACTCGTCGAGCTGGACGCGGATCCCGCTCTCGTCGAGGTTTTCACTGATCGCTTTTTCAACTTCTGCCGCCGCGTCGGTGATCGGCTGGAATCCGTATGTTCCGGCTCCGCCTTTAAGCATCCGAGCGATTCGGGACAACATTTCGTAGTCATGTTGAGCGAAGCTGTTCTTCAGTTCGCCCACTTTCCCGGACAAGTCCTTCACGAATTGATCGATCAGCTCGGACATTTCGGGATCGTCGGCGAGCGAGCTGAAGAGCGGTTTTTCCTTCAAAGATCCGACCACATCAATCAGGCTATCCACATCGATCGGCTCGATGAAATGCACCCCTACTTCGTGCAATGTGCTTGAACCTTCGAGATAGCGGCAGCGAACGACGCGCGCCGTGACGGTCTGCCGCTGTTTTTTCAGGTTGACCAGGTGAATCTGACAGATGGTGCCCGGATAGACAAACTGTCCGAGCAGGAAGGACGCCCCGTGACGGTTCAGGTTCCGGGACGGTACCTTATGCCGAACCCGGCCCGAGGGCAGCAGCAGCTCTACCTCGAACCCCGCCCGATACCGATACCGTTTCGAGCGCCGGCCTTCGGCTTCGTCAGTTGGCGGGGCGGTTTCATCAAGCCAATCCAGGAACTTAGTAATGACCTCCGGATCCTTGTGCGACCGGCTCGTCGACATTCTCTAACCTTGGCGACAACAGTGTGTGCCCGGGTGGTCCCAGGCGGCTCCTTCGAACAGTCCGAAACCAGTCCGCCGCGGGGAATCAAGTGTAATATCGTCCGGATATGGAGTCGCCGTGAGTTGCCGGGCGGCGTGTCTGGGAGGCTCTCCGGCCGGCCGGTTTGATGTCTATCGGACGTTGGAATTGAGTGCGGCTGATCGGGACAATGCGGGCTGCCGCGAAGCAGGGTTGGATCGGGCCACGTCGGGAGAATGGGTAGCATCGGCGTCTCGCCGGTCTGAGTGCCGCCGAGACGGCGACGCTCCCCATGTCACCTATACTGTTAACGGCCAATTTCTTCGCGATTCGCGAAGATTCCTCGCTACGTGGGTGGACCCCAGCGATACGGGCCGTTGCCGATGGGGTGCCGGCCGAACTGCTGGTCGAAACCTGGCTCCGACTCGTCGCAGACATGCTTGGGTACCGGATGAAACAGCAGTTCCCATTCCGCCGTCGCCGTCAGTTCCTCGTATATGATCCTCACCCGGTCGTCCTCGACGGCCTCGACGCCGCGGATGATCCCCTCGCTCTCGTTCTGACGTTGCCAAGCGAACGCAACATCATGCGCGGTCAGCGGGTGGCCGGCAACGCCGGTGAAAAGTCCGGAATGACAAGTTACCCCCGCAAGCGACGCTCACCCCCGAGCACGCGCACCTTGAATCCCAGTGCCTGACTCAGCGCTACCATCTCACCGAAGATGTCGCCGTACGCGACGGCGATGTGGTTGCTCAGGTAATGGGCCATCAGGGTTTCCCGCGTGATGTTCAGGTCGGCGGCCATGAAGGGCCATTGCTCGGTTGTGCCTTTCCACCACTGGTCGCGCTTTTCGGGTGGTAGCGCGACGACCTCGCCTTGTCCGATGTCCATCCAGAGTTGGGAGTCCGCGCGGGCTGAAGCCCGCGGCTCATCGGCGGTCTTGATATAGGCCCGGGCCCAGGTGATTTTACCGGGTAGGCTTTCGCCGGTCAGCGTGCCGCCGGGGACGGGGAAGTAGCCCTTCGGTTGACGATAGGAGTGAGCGCCTTCGAGCGCCTCGGGATTGTGGTTGAACGCGTAGGCGCCGCAGGAGCCGCTGTTGAGCAGCACCCAGACGAAACGGCCGTCGTGCTCGCCGCCCCAGCGGACGTCGTGGAACATCACCGCCTGGTGCAGACCCTTGGCTTTCAGCACCCGCTTCATCAGTTCCATCGGGACCAGGTTGCCCTGATCGGCTTCGGTCGCGGTCGCGATCGTGTCACCGTTGGATTCCGGTCGGCAGACCGAGTTGAACAAGCCCTCGGCGAAGTCCGACGGCGGCCGTAGCGGCAACAGGCCGAGCTGATATTGCCAGCCGAGACAGTCGGCTTTGAATTCGTGGATCATGTCGAGCACGGCAAGGTAGTCGCGAAGCTGCTCGCGCGTCGCGTTCTCGTCAAAGTCCTCGGCGTCCTTCTCGCGATAGTGAAAAGTGACCCCCTTTTCCTTGACAAACGCGAGGGCGGCGTCGATGCGCCGGCTGTCGATGCGCCGGCCGCGATCGATGAGCCACGCCTGGTCAACCTTGTACTCGGTAAATCCGATCGGGTTGAGCAGCCGCGGGCCGAAGTAGCCGTTGATCATCCCCATCGACGTGTCGCCGAGCATAAGTGCCAGAATGCGTCGGCGTTTGATGTCGTCGTGGACTTGCCGTGCGATTTTGGCGGCGGCCGGCGTGATCGGCGCGGCATAGGCAATTTCCGTTTCCGGGTATTCGATCCGACCGGTCGTACACCATTCGTCGAGCCGGGACATGAAAGCTTCGTCGGCGGTCCAGTCGGCGGCGCTGGTCCAGGCGCGGCTGAACTTACGGCCGACGCTTTCAAGGCAGGCGCCGGTGTTGAGCAGGCCGACGAGGCCGGGCCAGGTGCCCGAGAAATTACTAGCCAGCAGGAGCGGGTTGTCCTTGCCGACGACACCGTCGGTGGTGTGCGGTCCGTAGAACCAGTGGACGCAGACGCCGATCATGGGATCGTCGACGGGGCCGAGCTTTTCGATGGCCTCGTGCGGCTTGGTGAGCCAGCCGTCGATGCGGTAGGACTCTCGGCCGAGTTTTTTCAGAGCGGCTTCGAGCTGCCGCGTGGCTTGCTCGACGTTGGGCAAGGCCTGCTCGTTCGGTTTGGTGCGATAGTCGCCGGGTCGGAAGATCGCGATTTTGGCAGCCATGGGGCGTGTTTCCTTTCCACTTGTGTACGACAGCACGAAGAGGCTTCCCGCGGCGGAGTTGTTACGCCGTGGGCGAGCGATGACGATAACAGCGTGCGGCCGGGAGGCTATCGATGCAAGGGGGCGAGTTCAGATTCCGGACTCGTGTCGGTGAGGACTTCGACAGAGTGCGAACGGGGACTATCATAGTGACGATCTGATTGAACACATATTTGAGACATCGCATGACGGATGTCGTGATCAACCCGGTTCGAACTCGAGTCGGTTCCTCACACTGGAACGGTGGGGCGCCCGTCGCGAAGAGTCTTGGCCGGCACGGGGCCCGGCCGCTACATAATACTACAAACGGCCGATTTCTTTGCGGCTCGCGAGGATTTCTCGCTACGTGGGTGGCCCGTCGCTTTAGCGGCGGGGGACACGAATGGACCGTCGATTCGTGTCCCCCACGGCTAAAGCCATGGGCCACCCGATCCCTTGGTCCCTTTGGTTGCAGCCAAAGGCCGCGCTGGGCGTTGGCGGTTCTTCTGTTGGTTGTCTTCGTTGGCGCCTGCGGCGAGGAGACGGCACAGCCTGAGATCGTCTTGCGCGTCGCGAACTGGAGCGGGGCGCAAGTCGAATCGTCGTTTGTAAAGCTCGAACGCACGTTTCGCGAGGAGTTCGAGGCGGCGCATCCCGGCGTGAGCGTGCGCATCGAGCAGATTCCCGGACACGGGCAGTACGCGCCCAAGCTGCTGATGATGCACGTCGCCGGCAGCATGCCCGATGTGATTCAGCTCGATGCGTCATCGGGCGCGGTGTTTATCGACAACGGCGTGCTGCGCGACATGGTGCCGTTCATCGAGGCCGACGCCGGGTTTGAGCTCGACGACTATTTCGAGAATGTGATCGACATCGCCCGGCGCGGCGACGCGCTGTACACGATCCCGCTCGATTTCACGCCGATGATGATGTACTACAACAAGAAGCTGTTCGACGAAGCGGGTGTGGCGTATCCGCGGCCGGGCTGGAGCTGGGATGACTTCCTGGAAACGGCGAAGAAGCTGACGGTTTTCCCGGAAGGGGCGCGCGGCCCGACACAGTACGGCATGTATTTCGAGAACGTCATGCCGTTCTGGGTTTTATGGCTGTGGACCAACGGGGGCGACGTGCTGGACCCGACCGGCAAGCGGGCCGGCGGCTACTTCGACGGACCGAAGTCGATCGAGGCCGTGCAATTCCTGGTGGACTTGATGACGAAGTACCGCGTGGTGCCGCACCCGCGCGAGAGTGCGGCGGCGGGTGTCGATCTGTTCCGTAGCGGGCAGGCCGCCATGGATGTCAAGGGTCACTGGATGATGATTGACTACCAGGCCGACGGGATCGACTTCGGCGTAGTCGCGTTGCCGACCAACGGCGTCGAGCGGGCGACAGTCGTGTACTACTCCGGCCTGTCGATTACAACCAAGGCGCGGCATCCGCAACTGGCCTGGGAATATATCAAGTTCATGACGAGCGCGGACGTGCAGGTTCGGCGAGTGGCGTCGGGCTTGGCGATTTCCGGAAACAAGGCCGCGGCGGCGCACTTTGCGGGCACGCCGGTCGAGGACGCATTCCTGGCGGAGGTGCCATACGCGCGCCCGCCGTGGGGGGCGGTCGTCGAGCGCTATCCGTTTATCGAAGAGCTTGGCCGCGAGATGATGGAGGACATTCTGTATTCCGGCGGGGCGTTGTCGGTCGAGGACGCGCTCCGGCAGACCACGAAGCTGATCGACGCGGCACTGGCGGAGCAGTAACGTAACGGCCGGGCCCAGTACCGTCCGTAAGGTGTAGCGGCCGGCGCCTCGCCGGCCGAACCGTCACAGCCGAGGGCGGCTGTGTCATATGTAGCATTCGCCCCCCGTGGCACCCGTGTGCATGAATGACTGAATGATGAAAGACACGCGCGAGCACAACTGGCGAGGGTACTTATTCGTGGCGCCGGCCACGGTCTACCTGGCACTGTTCGCGTTTCTTCCGATGGTGCTGGCGGGGTACATGAGCCTGCATCGCTGGCACTTGCTCAAAGACGAGCATCCGTTCATCGGATTGGGCAACTACGCGAAGATGTTTGCCGATCCATTCTTCCGCAACGCGATCTACAACACGTTCGTCTACGTCGTGTTCAGCGTGCCGTTGGGGGTCGTGGCGGCGTTGGCGGTGGCCATGCTGGTGGCCCGGCCGCTGCGCGGGGTGGGTGTGTTTCGCACGCTGTTTTTCATACCGGCGGTGAGCTCGCAAGTGGCCCTGTCGATGGTTTGGATCTGGATCCTGCTGCCGGAGGTGGGATTGATCAACGGTGCGATGAAATGGCTGGGCCTGGACGGCTCGACCAACTTTCTCGCCGAGCCGGGCTGGGCGATGGCGGCACTGGTCGCCATGAGCCTATGGATCGGCCTCGGGCCGCGCATGATCATTTTCCTGGCGGGAATCCAGAGCATTCCGGAACAACTGTACGAAGCCGCCGCGCTCGACGGCTGCACCGGCTGGCAGCGGTTCCGGCACGTGACGTTGCCGTTGCTGGCACCGACCACGCTGTTCGTGGTGGTGACGACGACGATCGCCGCCTTTCAGTTGTTCACGCCGGTATACGTGATGACGCGGGGTGGCCCGCGGCGGACGACCGACGTGGTGCTGTACCACATTTACAAGGAGGCGTGGCAGAAGTTCGACGTCGGGATGGCCAGCGCGATGTCGTACGTGCTGCTGGCGATGATCCTGGTCGTGGCCCTGGTGCAGTTTCGGATCATGAGGCGGGGCTTGAGCGAGGCGGGGGCGGCGGCGTGAGTTCAGAATTGCGAATGGCGAATAACACATCGGGTAGCGCCGGGTGCCACGGACAAGCTTTGCTTGTCCGTGCCAGGATTGCTCGGCCTGATACCCGGGTGCCATGGACAAGCTGTGCTTGTCCATGCTGCTTGTGATGATCGGATGAGACTGTGAAGCGATCAGAAAAAGGACAACGCCGAAAGACGCGCGTCACGTGGAACGAGCCGGGACATGTCCATGAACTGACATTCTCGTGCTTCCAGCGGTCACCGCTGCTAAGCAAGGACCGAACTCGAAAGTGGTTTGTCGAAGCCCTCGATCGAACTCGAGCACGATATCGGCTGGAGCTTTGGGCATATGTCATCATGCCAGAGCACGTGCACGTGCTGCTGTGGCCGACGGAGGACCCTTATTCGATAAGTGCAATCTTGAAGTCCGTGAAGCAACCGGTCGCGCGGGCCACAATCCGGTACCTGCGGGAGAGAGCTCCGAACTGGCTTCGAAACCTTGAAGTCGTTCGTGCCGGGAAGATTGAACACCGATTCTGGTTGGAAGGCGGCGGTTACGACCGGAATATCTTTGACGAACACGTGGCCTGGACTTGCGTCGAGTACATCCACGCCAACCCGGTTCGCCGGGGGTTGGTGGAGCATCCGACCGACTGGCCGTGGTCGAGTGCTTCGTGGTACGCCGGGATGGACGGAGTGGAGTTGGAAATGGATGCGTGTCCGGGTTGGCCGTCGCTGGCTCGTGGGGGTCGTAGGATGTGTCGGGAGTAGAGAGCACGGACAAGCAGAGCTTGTCCGTGGCACCCGCGTCGTAGGATGTGTCGAGGGTAGAGAGCACGGACAAGCAGAGCTTGTCCGTGGCACCCGTATCCGGCACCCGGTAACAAACATGCTGAGGGCTGATAGCTGAAGGCTGATGGCTTAGAGAATAATGCGAATCTGGCGCAACATAGTCACATACACACTGCTCGTCCTAATCGCGCTGACGACCGTGCTGCCGTTGGTTTGGATGGTGTTCACGTCGCTGCACGCACCGCACGCGCAGATTCCGACGATGCGCACACTGTTCACGCCCGACGGCTGGCATTTTGAGAACTACGCGCACGTGATGACGTACGGCGAGTTGCCGGTTTGGCGGTTCGCGGTCAACAGCGTCGTCGTCACGGCGGGCGTGGTGGTGTTTCAGCTTGTATTGTGCTCGCTGGCGGCGTTCGGGTTTTCGCGGCTGCAATTTCGCGGACGCGATCCGCTGTTCTTCGTGTTTCTGCTGACGATGATGATTCCGGCCCAGGTGCTGATCGTGCCGCTGTTCACGTTTGTGCAAAAGCTCGGTTGGCTGGATACGTATTGGGGGCTGATCATTCCGTATCCGTATCTGAGCACCGCGTTCGGCACGTTTCTGCTGCGGCAGTTCTTTATCACACTGCCGAAGAGTCTGGACGACTCCGCCCGGCTGGACGGCTGCGGCGAGCTGCGGCTCTTCTGGCATATCATCCTGCCGTCGGCAAAGCCGGCACTGGCGGCGGTGGCGGCGTTCGCCTTCATCTGGACCTGGACCGATTTCTACTGGCCCATGCTCGCGACCAGCTCGACCAACATGCGCACGCTCGAGGTCGGGCTGAGCGTGTTCAAGGATTCCTACGGCGGAATGCGCTGGCCGCTGCAAATGACAGCCGCGGTGATCGTGCTAGTGCCGGTGTTGATCTTTTTCCTGGCGATGCAGCGATTTTTCGTGCGGGGCATGGTGTTGAGCGGGATGAAGGAATAGCGAATTGAGGGTTCAGGTTGTAGCGTCCGGGCCCCGCACCGGCCGTAGCGTCCGCCCCCCGTGGCGGACGTCGGTAGACGGAAACCGCTCGCGATTCCACGGCCGCCGCGGGGGGCGGCCGCTACGTTGGAGACACGTATTATGTTACCAATGACGGGTTTGGCCGCGTTGCCGCGGTTTCGTGATTATCACAGCAAGCGTGTCAGCAGCTATGACGCTACCGGCGGTAATCGCGATTGGGTTGACATTGAGGGCGGCGCGACGAAGGCGATTGCCGAGATCAACGGGCCGGGCTGCATTCGGCATATCTGGATGACGATGTGGTTCAAAGAGCCCGACTACCTGCGCCGGGTGGTCTTGCGATTCTTCTGGGACGGCTGTGACGAGCCGAGTATCGAGTGCCCGATCGGCGATTTTTTCGGGTTGGGGCACGCCAAAACAAAGAATTTTGTCACGGCCGTGTTGCAGATGAGCCCCGAGGACGGGAAAGGATTCAACTGCTATTGGCCGATGCCGTTTCGTGAGCGGGTCCGGGTTGAAGTCGAGAACCCCGGCACCGAAACGTTCCCACTCTACTTCTATTTCGACTACGAGGGCTACGACAATCCACAAGTACTCAACGGGCAGGGCTATTTTCACGTGCAGTGGCGACGGGAAAATCCCACGCAAGGTTGGGGCGACGAGCACGCCCACTTGAAGAAGCTCGACGACGACGGGGTCAAGTGGCGCGACATGATGTACCACGGCGGCGATCCGCGCGGCCTCAACACTACCGGCCAAGAAAATTACGTCATCCTCGACGCGCTCGGCAACGGGATCTACTGCGGCGCGCATCTGGACGTCGATGTATTCCAGCGCCAGAAAAACGACTGGTTTGGCGAGGGGGACGACATGATCTTCATCGACGGCGAAAAGTGGCCGCCGTCGCTGCACGGAACCGGGACCGAGGACTGGTACAACTGCGCGTTCTGCCCGACGCAGGAGTATCAGGGGCCATACCACGGCGTGCTGCTGTACAACGGGACCGAGCAGTGGAAATGGAAGGGCAAGCAGTCGGTCTATCGCTATCACATCGAGGACCCGGTCCGCTTTCGCAAGTCGATCATCGTAGGCATCGAGCACGGACACGCGAACAAGCTGAGCAACGACTACAGCAGCACCGCGTATTACTATCTCGACCAGCCGAAGCGCGGCGGATCGGCGTTGCCGGATGTGGAGCAACGTTTACCACGTCCGGACGAACCGCCGTATCCCCCGGTGAGGTGAGGCGGAGTTGCGGGCTTCGAAATGATGGACGCAAACGATAACAACATAGTATCGTGCGATACACTGTGCGGTGAGGAGCGACGCGGATGATACGGCGCAGGTTTGGCAAGCGGCGCGGACGTTTGCTTTGGGTCTTGCTGTTTTACCTGCTGATCGTGGTCGGCGGGGCGGTCGCGCTTTGGTTGTTGATTCCTGAAGAGGTCAAGAAGACCATCTATGACACTTACTTCAAACGGCCTTAATGTAGCGGCCGGCGCCTCGCCGGCCGTAATACGCCGGAAACGCCGCTTTGGGCGTACGGCCTGCGAGGCGCAGGCCGCTACCAACGGGTCGCCTCGCGTCCCCGTGATTTCTTTGTGACTGACCCATGATTCGTTTCATTCTTCGACGTCTGCTCATGTTCCCGCTGGTGCTGCTGGTAATTTATAGCGGGGCGGTGCTACTGGTGATGGCGACGCCGGGCGAGGGGCTGGAGAGCGGCGAGAAGGACTTGCCGCCGGAGGTGCTGGAGCAGAAGCGGATCGCGTACAACTACGACCAGCCGTGGTTTCAGCGGTATTTCTGGACGTGGCCGAAGCGGCTCATCTGGGATCAGGACTTGCCGGCACATCAGTACGAAGATTGGACGGTCGTAGAGATCATGCAGTCGGCGTTGCCGGTATCGCTCCAGCTTGGCGTGTTGGCGTTGGGGTTGGCGGTGGTGCTGGGAATCGCGGTGGGGGTGTTGTCGGCGGCGCGGCGGGGTCAGTGGCTCGATCAACTCTCGGTCGGGTTGTGCCTGGTGGGGGTTTCGTTGCCGACGTTCGTGGTCGGGGCGGTGTTGTTAATCGTGGTTGCCCTATGGCTCAGAGTGGTGCCCGTCGGCGGGTGGGGCAGGCCCTCGCAGACTTTGCTGCCGACGATTACGCTCGCGTTGCCGTACGCCGCGTACATCGCCCGGCTGACGCGGTCGGCCATGCTCGACGCATTTTCCGAGGACTACATCCGCACGGCCCGAGCCAAGGGGCTTTCCGAGTGGCGCGTGTTGCTCGATCACGCGCTGCGAAACGCCCTGCTGCCGGTGTTGAGCTACCTCGGACCCGCTGCTGCCGCTATCTTCACCGGCTCATTCGTGGTTGAGAAAATCTTCACGATTCCCGGGATGGGCACGCACGTGGTCGAGTCGATCAACAATCGCGACCAGAGTTTGATTCTGGCGACGGTGATGGTCTATAGCGTGTTTCTGGCGAGCTTTAATCTGATCGTCGACGTGCTCTACGGCGTGGTCGATCCGCGGATTCGCGTCGGAGCGAGGACGACATGAACGCGTCCGATCCCGCAACAGAGCCGGGCCGTCCCCGGCCCGGAAGCCGGCGTGAGGACACGCCGGCTCTGCTGTGCGAGGCCTTGCCCGGCGCGTTTTCGCGCACACTGATATAGGACCACATGAGCGTACCCGGCAGCAAAGTCTGGCGAAGCTTTCGCCGCAATCGAGCGGCCATGGGGTCCATGCTGCTGCTGGTGTTGATGTGCGCGCTGTGTTTCGCGAGCCTGGGCTGGACGGTCGACGCGATGCGCCGGCCAAGCTTGAGCGAAGTCCGCGCGGCCCCGTCGACAACTCACCTGCTCGGGACCGATGAACTGGGACGCGATCTGTTGGCGCGGACACTCTACGGCGGGGCAATCTCGCTCAGCCTCGGGCTGTTGGCGGCGGGACTCGCCGTGGTCATCGGGACGGCGTACGGGGCCTTCGCGGGGTATGTCGGCGGACGCTGCGACGAGATCATGATGCGCATCGTCGACGTGCTCTACGCGCTGCCGTACATGCTGCTGGTGATGTTGCTGACGGTCTCGCTGGGCGCCTGGCTGGAGCGCTGGCACGTGGTCGGCACCGAATGGTCACGTTTCATCGTGCTGGCACTGGCGATCGGCTGCGTGAGCTGGCTGACGATGGCACGCGTCATCCGCGGACAGGTGCTCTCGCTGCGCGAGCAGCCGTTCATCGAGGCCGCCCGGGCGATGGGGTTCCCGACCGGGCGAATCCTGCTCAGACACATCCTGCCGAACCTGATCGGACCGATCGTCGTCTTTGCCACGCTGACCGTCCCGCAAGCGATCTTGCAGGAGTCGTTCCTGAGCTTCCTCGGCATCGGCGTCCAGCCGCCACAAGCCACCTGGGGTTCACTGGCGGCGGATGGCGTGCGGCTGCTCAATCCGATCCGTTTCGACTGGTGGCTGGTGGTGTTTCCGTGTACGGCGTTGGCGCTGACGCTGCTCGCGCTAAACTTCGTCGGCGACGGCCTGCGCGACGCCTTCGACGTACGCGCGGCACGGACGTAACGGATGCGTGCCTTCTTTGAAGATTGTTTTGACGGCAGTATTGGGACGGAAGTGAAGTTATAAATGATAATGAAGGAGGCTGTATGCCTGAGAGGAAATAGGTGATTCTCCCTATTTTTCATCGTCCCAATTTATCATCTTGCGTTGTAGTGGGCAATGAGAGAATGAGCATGTGTGCGTCAGGCCCTGATTGTGGATCGCGACAGCCCCAGCGCGTTTGCCGACTATCCAGCGGTGTACTGTGGGGGCTCGTGTTCATGTGCGTTGGCAGCTTCTTCGCGTCATGCCAGGGCGGAGGTGCTACCTGGGGCGGGGGAGTGGTATGCGGGTACGTCATGATCTGTTGGGTGCCCGAGGATTGTCCCGTGTGGATAAGGTACAATGAAGGAATCAAGGTGCTATACGGTTTGCCCAATGCCGAGACTTTCGCTTGGTGCTGGCCGCGCCCCATACTCCCTGTATACCGAACTGCGCCTGAGGTGGTAGTGAGCTTTCCATTGTGGGTACCGATATGTGTGCTTGGCCTGATAAAGTACCGTCAGTGGGTTATCCGCAAGCGGTAGGATCGTCGACGCGCCCGGGGGCAGTGTCTGTTCTGCGGCTACGACCTCACTGGGAACGTGAGCGGTCGCTGTCCGGAGTGTGGCGAACAAACAGCAACGTCCGCCGGGTGCCCGGGGTGATTGCATATCTCAAGGGTGGCACGGACAAATATACTGCCGTTTGTCCGTGGCACTCTTATCCTGGCCGCCCGCCGCCAAGGGAGTGTGTCGAGCAACTCAGCGTGTCGCCGCCTGTTCCTCCTTGAGCACAGCCTTGAGGCCGCGGGAGATGAGGCGGGCGCGGGTCGTTTTGCGGAGCCTGACGATGCGATCGATTTTTTTCAGGAGTGTTTTTTCGACCGTGACGGAAATCGCTTTCGAGCCCGCACCCACACGCGGCCTACCGCGCTTTCGCGTTGCTCGCCGCAGTTGTGCTTTCGCCTCGGGCGTGGGCGGGCCGAACGTATCGGCTACGAACTCGCGATCGAATTCGGTGGACATCTTGTCGAGTTCAGCTTTGGTTAGCCTGCCAACCGGCTTAGCTTTAGTTGCTTTGGCGATCTTTTTTTTCATGATCTGTCCTTGCGACGGCGCTGCCGCCGTCGGCGACGCTTCTCCTTGTCTGTTAGCGGCCTGGCATGGATGATGAACACCGTGTCGTCCTCATCGAGCAGGAACACGACCTGGAGCAGCCGCCCGGCGGCCGTCGGCCCCCAGGCCAGGAATTTATCGTCCTCGCGGTACTGGGGGTATGGGCCGGTGGCTCGCTCGACCACGTGCTCGGCTTCTTCGGGCGTGACGCCGTGGTCGATCGCTTTGTCGATGTTCCACTCGATCCATCGAAACTCCATGTCGCGCCTTCTAATATTATATATATTTAATTCTGTCGCGTCAATCAAAGATTGTTGGTTGCCGAGATGTGCCGATTTTATCGGAATATCAGCGCACAAGACAAGGCGAGGACCATTCCCTGGCCGGGGAAAACAGATAAGTTACTACACCGAGCGGAACATGTTGTACGTTGTCATTCCGAGCCCTTCGACTCCGCTCAGGACAGGCTCCGCGAGGAATCTGCTTGAGAACGCGGCAAGATGCTTCGCTTCGCTCTGCCTGACGTTCAATCATTCCCGCTCTAGTTAGTATGTAGCGTCCGGGCCCCGTACCGGACGTAGGATCATCGAAACGCCTACGGCCGACAGGGGCGTCGGCCGCTACACTATTATTGAAAATGCGCTAGTCAACGTATCCGAGCGCTCGCAAGTTTCGGCGTGTTTGCTCGTCGAGTTCGTTGGCTTCGGTCGCCTGTTGCCCCTCGGATGATTGGCTGCCGCAACCTTCGTACCAGGTCTCGGCGTATTGCCGCATTGGCGTGACTAGTTCCGGGTGCTCGGATGCGAGGTTGTGTTGCTCGCCGGCGTCGGTGCGCAGGTCGTACAGCTCGAACGTGTCGGGTTCAACGTTCCAGATTCCCTTCCAATTGCCGCGGCGGATGACCACGTTGATGTCGCCACGTTGCTCTTTCCAGGGTCGGTAATAGCTCATGACGTTGAGGCGCATCGATGGGATGTAGAACGATCGTTCGTCGCGCTTAGTCTCGCCTTTGACCAGCGGCATCAGGCTGGACCCGCGCGCGTCGGTTGCCGGCTCCGGTTTACCGAGAACGTCGAACACCGTCGGCATCACGTCCACGAGCGAGACCAGGTCGTTTACGCGTCGTCCGGCGTATTGGCCGTTAGGAAAGCGGATTATCAGCGGGACGTGGACCAGTTCCTCGTAGACCGACTGGTCGTGCGACCAGCCGCCGTGCCCGTGCATTTCCTCGCCGTGGTCGGACAGGAGGATGAAAAGCGTGTTGTCCCATTCGCCACGATCTTTGAGGGCCTGGATCGTTGATCCGACGCGGTCGTCCGCCAGGCGCACGCAGGCGTCGTATAGTTCGTTGTAGGTGTCCAGCAGCGCCGCCAGATCTTGCACGTGCTGATCCTGAATCGCCTCGACTTCGGTCGTTCCCGGCGTGCGTCCGTGGTCGAAATCCAGCCAGGTGGCGATGCGGTACTGCTTATAATGCTCGGCGATCTGCTTGCGGACCGAATCGGACACGTCGCGGAATCCGGGCGTGTGCGGCGGGGCGAAAAACTCCGGGTTGTGCGGCTCGATATTGTGGATGTAGAGGAAGAACGGTCGGCCGGGGTACATTTTGCGAACGGCATACACTTGTCGACCTTCGTTGGTGAATGACTCGCGATAGAAGTCGTAGCCGCGGTCGAAGCCGAGCCCCGCCCCGACAATCGCGTTCGCCCACAAGCCGATCGTCGTGAAGCCGAGCTGTTTCAGGCGCATCGGCAGTGTTTGCACGCGCGAGCCGAACCGGGTACGCGTCGAGACCACGCCGTGCTCGCGGGGAAACCGCGAGGTCATCAGGCTTGCGACGGAGGGCAGTGTCCACGGTGCCGGGGCGTAAGCCCGCTCGAACAGCACACCCTCTTCGGCCAAGGCGTCGATGTGCGGCGAGGTGGTCTTACGGTCATACCCGTAGGCGTTGAGCCGATCGGCTCGCAGGGTATCGATGATGAAGATGACGACGTTGACGTTGCCGGCGTTCGCGGTGTTGTCCGGTGCGTGCGTGCTCGCCGCCAGTGTTCGAGCGGCAAAGCTGAGTTGCGATGAGAGCGTCGGAATGCCGCGCAGGACCACCCACAACCCGCCGATCACGACGACGAGAGCGAGCGATAACATCGCGAGTTTTACCCGCGGTGTGTTCCTTGGAGCTGTCGTGGGCACGTCGGGTCCTCTCTTCACCCGTAGCGCAATCTGCATGCGCTCCGGTTGATTGGAGTATTCAAATTGTCAGGGGGCTTGCCAAAGTTGATCCCCGATCGACCGATATTTGGGATTATGCGTGAGTCTCCCGGCGGGTTGATTCGTCACGTGGTGGCGGATAAACTGGTCGGGCCAATTGGGGATTGGTGTAACGGTAGCACGACTGACTCTGGATCAGTTAGTCCAGGTTCGAATCCTGGATCCCCAGTTATCGGTGTGGTTTTGTGCAAATGGCGTGAACGGGATTCTTTTTTTTCGGGCTTTGCCCGTGAGGGGTTGCGGAAGGAAACGGCAGACGTTAAGTTCGCTGCCAACACAAACATAACCGGTTACCAGACCTCGGGCCGGACTGTGTCGGAGCACGTGTTCCCCCCCGCACGTCCCGACCGCCGGCCCAACTTTCTTAATTGCGGAATTCGGATTGCGGATTTGCCGTCGGGCGTGTGCTCTCTCGCCCATTCCACTTTCGTACGCCTTTGGAAAACGCCGCGCTTGCGCTTGGCAGTCCGCCGCAAAAGTCATGTAGCGTCGGGTCTCCGTGCCCGACGCGGGATGAAAACGGCGCTCCACGGCCGACACGGGGGTCGGCCGCTACAGTTTGTGGCCGGTTTGACACTGTTTTCCGCCGTTCCTATTATTCAGTTTGAATTCAAGGCAGGTGGCGCGGCGAGTCAAAAAGGAATACAAGTGAACTGCAAAAAACATTTTCGGCGATACGCGAGGGCGATCTTCGGCGTGACGGTCGGCCTGTTTGCTCTGACGGTAACGGCCGGCTGCCAGACGGATAAGGCCGAGGTTGACGAGCCGATATCGGCGTACCGTGATCGAATGCTGGTCGAGCATCAGCAGGAGGTCGAGGTTCGCCGCGCGGAAGACGAGCGGGCCGATCGGCGGCGTGTGGAAAATGACCGCACGTTAATTCAACTGGCGGGGTCGCAGTCTGAAGAGACCAAGCGGGCGTCGTTGATGACCGGACCGGACGTTGAGGAAACCCCGTCGCCGGCGGAGATCCTGGCGCAGATCCCGGACCCCTCCGAGGCCGAGCAGGTTTTCGCCGACCGGTTGGCGAAGATCGAAGCGACCGCGCGGGAAGCGCGCGTGGTCAACCAGTACAAGCGCGTGATCGCCCAGGCGAAAGAGTACCTGACGGAACTGCACCGGCCACGACAAATCGAGCTGAGCCTGGCCGAGTGCATTCGCCGGGCGATCGAGAACAACTACACGATTCGGCGTGAGGCCTACGGGCCGGCAATCAGCCGAGCGAACCTGGTCGAGGCGGAGGCGGCGTTCGACGCGGTTTTTTTCCTCGATTTCAGCTACACGAACACGGATCAGCCGACGTCGTCCGCTTTGATGAGCAACCAGAACGATTATCGCCGGTACTCGGGCGGCATCCGCAAACTGCTGCCGACCGGCATGCAGGTGCAGACGAGCGTCGAGCAAGCGCGCACGTTCACCGACTTGCAGTTTGCGACGCTGAACCCTTCGTACGACACGAAATTTGTGGCGTCGTTCACGCAGCCGTTGTTGCGCGGGTTTGGGTTGAACTACAACCGGGCGGGGATCAACATCGCGCGGGCGGACGTGCAAATCAGCCGCGAGACATTTATCCAGCAGGTGCGCGACACGCTGTTGAACGTCGAGCAGGCCTACTGGCAGTTGGTGCAAGCGCGGCGTCGCGCGATGACGCTTGCCGAGACGGTCGCGCAGAACTGGGCCACCTATCAGAGCATGAAAGAGCGGGAAAAGCACGACGCGACGCCGGTCGAGGTGAATAACTCGAAGTCACGTTGGCAGAGCCGTCGGGTGGAGTACATCGAGATGGTCAAGCTGGTCCGCGATGCCGAGGATCAGTTGCGGAACGTGATGAACGATCCGGATTTCAAGCTGTCGGAGAACGTCGAGATCGTCCCGACCGAGACGCTTTTGACGGCACCGATCACGCTGGATCAGTTCGCGGAGGTCCGCACGGCGCTCGATGAGCGGAGCGAGATACGGCAAGCGCGACTGGCAATCGAGCAGGCCCGCATCCAGACCCAGCGAGCCAAGAACGAGACGCTGCCGCAGCTCGATTTGGCATTCCAATACGACGTGCAGGGCATCGGCGGTAACAGCGACAACAGCTTCGATAACATGACCACGAACCGTTTTCGCTCGTACACGGTTGCGGTGAACTTTTCGTATCCGATCGGGAACCGTGGCCCGCGGGCCGCGCTGCGCCGAGCGCGGATGCAGGAATCGCAAGCGGTGGTGTATTCACAGCAGGCCCTCGACGTGGTGGTGACGGAGGTCAACGCGGCGGTGCGGCAGTTGAACGTGCGCTACGAGCAGATCCCGCCGCAGTTGGAAGCGGTGAGGGCGGCGGACGGCAACCTGCGGGCGTTTCAAGCCCGCGCCGAGCAGGTTAGTCCGAGCTACCTGGAGACCGAATTGAGCGCGATCGAGCAGCTCGCCAACACACGCCGCGTATTGTTGCAAGTGATAACGGACTACAACGTCGCGATCGTTCAACTCGAGAAGGCCAAGGGCACGCTGCTGGATTACAACAACGTCGTCGTCGGCGATGAGTCCACCGGACGCTGACACCCGGCAAGTTGGGGGATGACCGAGGTTTCCACGGGCGAGACGCCTGTGCCACCCTTGATGTCATCCCATCATTCCACGCGTGATAGAGCACCAGATCGTTTTAACTTACGCGGCTGGTAGTTCGCCGGTGAGGGCGATGGCGAGGTGCTCGCACGTTAACTGCGGGGCGACGTTGCGGTCGAGCATGCGCTCGGCCGTCGCGATGGCCTGGATGCGCTCGGCGAGTTGGTCGGCGTCAGCGTCGCCGGCGAGCGTGTCCACCGCGGTCAGTTCGGGGGGTAGCGCGCGCAGCGTTATCTCGCCGGCGGATTGGACGATCAGCGCGTCGCGATAGATCGCCGCGATCAATAGCAGCACGAGCTTGAGCGCCGCACGCAGTTGATCGGTCTCGATCGTCTTTGAACCGGTTTTGGACCTAGTGGTCTCGCCGTTCTCGTCGCCGTTGAGTGGCTCCTCGGCAAAGTGTCCGGTTTCCTCGACCGTTCGGATGGCGAGCTCGCGAGCAATTTCGAGCAGGGTTTTGCCGAAGGTTTCCGGGTTGTCGGCGAGACCGTTGGCAAGCGCTTGCGAAACCTGGGCCAGCGCGGTCAATAGCCCGATGCGATGCCATTGCAGGGCCGCTCCGAGCCGACCCTGGGCGACTGCGGCCAGCGTGCGGGCCGCCGCCGGCTCGACGTTGCCCAGCGCTTGCAATTGCTCCTCGACATACTTCGGCGGCAGGAGATTGAACGGGATGCACTGACAACGTGAACGAATGGTCGGCAACAGCCGCTCGGCCGACGAAGTAACCAGTATCAGACACGCGTTGCCCGGCGGCTCTTCCAGCGTTTTCAGTAGTGCGTTCTGGGCGCCTTCGTTCATACGCTCGGCGTCGCGGAGCAGAAACACCCGTCGGATACCCAGGTTTGGGGTGGTCGAAGCCCGCTCGATCAGAAAATGACGGATCACATCCACGACCAGAAAGAGGCCCTTGCCGGCGCGGATGTTCCTTTCCGGATGCTGCTTGTGCAGGCCGCGATGGATCAGATGAAAGTCAGGGTGGTTGTCGGCGGCAAAGAGCCGACACGATCGGCATCGGCCGCAGGCGTCGGCGTCGGGCTTGCGGTCGGCTTCTTCGCAAAGCAGCCGGGCCGCGAGCGCGCGGGCGGCCAGTTCCTTGCCGATACCCTCGGGGCCCTCGAACAGATACGCGTGGTGCGTTCGTCCGCTGGAAAGCGCTCGCCGCACGATCGAGAGGGCTCGCTCCTGATGTTGCACGTCGCTAAAACGCACGCTCCAAGGCCTCCTGAATTGCAGCGAAGACGGCGCCGGCGTCCCGCGTGCCGTCGATCACCTCGACCGGCGCCGGGTAAACGCTCGGCAGGTTTTGGAAGTTCTCACGGACGCGGCGGTGGAAGTCGAGCGGGCGTCTTTCCATCGCGTCGACCCGCGCGTCGGCGAACATGTTGAGTTGGTCGCCGTGCGCGGTCTTTTTGCGCCGACCGGTCTTCCGCGGGTCATGGCCGGTACGCTGGAAGCCGACCTCGGGCGGCACGTCGAGCACGATGGTGAGATCGGGCCAGGTATCGCCGACCGCCAGGCGGCCGAGAGCGATGACCTCGTCGCCGGGAAATCCGGCGGCGATCTGATAAGCGCAGGTGGCGGAGATGAAGCGGTCGCCGACGATGGTTTTGCCCGCCGCGATGGCTGGTCGAACGATTTCGGCGACGAGCTGGGCACGAGAGGCCATAAAGAGCAAGGCTTCACAATGCGGGTCCATTTCGGCCAGGTCATATCCGAGCAGGATGTGCCTGATGCGGTCGCCGATGGGTGTGCCGCCGGGGTCCTTGGCGTAGACCCATTGCCCGCCGCCTTCGGTGATGAGGGTCTTCAGCCGTTCGATCTGGGTGCCTTTGCCGGCCCCGTCGGGTCCGTCGATCACGATGAATTTTCCGCGGAGATTCATGGATGAGAAGTTAGTGCAAACCCGCGCCGGCGGCAACTCGCGGCACGCGGGGCGGGCCACCCGTCAAATACCCCCAGCCGCGCCGCCAGGTGGATCCAACGCCGCATCATGGCGTCTTAATGGTCATCTTTCATGCGAATCAACGGGGTAAACACCTGGTTTGGCAGGATTGCCGCCGGGGTAGCACGAAGAATGGTGGGCATTGTCCACCCTGCGCGCTCGGACGTTAACTATACTACGCGCCGGTCAGCCGACACCGTGGTTCTGAGCCGGCGCGCCAAGTCTGTCACCCACCCCATCGGGGACGGAGTTTTCGGTATCCACAGGTTGGCAAGTCGGGTATACTGTCGTGAAGAGAGTTGGCCATATCATAGACGGAATCTGGCTCGGGATTTCTGGTTAGACCTTTTGGACCGTACCCGGAGCACCCCTTGAGCGCCACGCATCCACCGTCCTGGCAGACGCGCTATGCGAGCAAGGTCGTCACCGCCGAGCAAGCCGTCGCGTGTGTCAGGCACGGGCAGCGCATCTTCATCGGATCCGGCGCCGGTGAGCCGCAGACCCTGATCGAGGCCCTCTCCGCCCGGGAGGACATCGCCGACACCGAGATCG
>JAUWNI010000009.1 GCA_030612705.1 Phycisphaerae bacterium
TTTTTGTTTAATATCATTTCCGGGGGGGTTGTTTTTTTTTTGGGGTTTTTCGGGGGGGGCCGGGGTGGGGTTGTTTTGGTGGTGTTCGGGGGTGTGCTTCTAGTGGGGGGCGGGGGGGGGCCAACGCTACCCACAAATCGAGGTGTGACAAAGCACTAGCCAATGTTGACGTGGAATCCAACGGCCGCGCGGCTACGGACAGCCCGCGCCGTAGTTCGCCAGCAGGGCGGCCAGGTCGGACAAGTCCACATCCCCGTCGCCGTCGAGGTCACCGTCGGCGTAGGTCGCGCCGCTGGTCATGCCGTAGTTTGACAGCAGTTGTGCCAGGTCGGACAGATCCACGCAGCCGTCGCCGTCCAGGTCGCCGAGTATGCCAAGCGAGCCGTTGGGATTCGCGTTCTGGGCGTAGATGTCGCGAGTGGGATTTCGGTTATCCCACCACACGAGCACGGCGCCGCCCTGTGCCCCAACCGCGGCAGTTGTCAGACTGCCCTTGGAGCTTAGCAGCGAACAGAACACGGTCGGCATGTCCGGCCATACAGATTGGCCGTCGCTGTCAACTCGCATTCCCACAACACGGTCCAGTACGACTGAACCGGTCGGCTCGTCGAACCAGAAAACTATCGCCCCGTCCGCATACGGCACGCTGCGAGGGTAAGACTTGTAGAGGTCGTTCACCGGCAAGTACTCGATCCCGCTGTTGGTCCACATGCGTTGGCCGCTCGCCGATATCTTCTGGCCATAAATGCCCCACATGCTCTGACCGCTGTTGCGCTCGTTCCAGAATACAAAGATCTCATCGGTGACGGCGTTGTACGAGACGGTCGGGTCGATATGGTGCCGGTTGCCCAACGTGGAGGCCTCTACGCCGTTATGCGGGAACAGCTCGGTGCCGTCGCTCGCGAGGTGCTGAACGAAGCTACTGTACAGGACGCCGTCGCTGCGGTGCCAGACCATGATCGCACCGCCGGATCCGTCCGGCTGAAGAATCGGCTCATACCACGGCGGAACCCAGTCGTCGTCGAAAACATCGACCGGAGCAGGCCAGAGGACCGTGCCGTCGTCGGCGTACTTCAGGGCCCGGATGTCATTGGGCCCCGGGAAGCTCCCGTTGCGCATCCAACTGACGATAAAGCTCCCGCTGTCCGCCGCCACGACTTCGCCGTGGAGTGGGGTTTCACCCGGCTCGCCGGTGATTGTAAAGTCGAACTGCGGCACCCCGTTGGCTGAGAGTTTTCGAATGCCGACGCCGCTGTCACCCGACCAGACGCACACGAAACCACCATCGCTTGTCTCGGCGATGCGCGGGTCGGCCGCGAACTCGTCGTCGTCCGTAACCGCGACGCCGTCGAGCCCCCAGAGAAATGTGCCGTTGGGACTAATGCGATACGCGTAGACATCCCAGTCACCACCCGCGCGTATGTCCACGAACACCAGCACGGCGTTATTGCTCGAGTCCACCATCAAATCCCAATCGCAAATCCAGGAATTCTGCGGGTGGTCGCTGATAAGAATGCCGTTATGCGGCCAGAGCTCGTTACCGTATCTGTCGAGCCGCTGGAGGTATATGTCGTAGTTGCCGGAGGCGTGGTCGTTCCAACCGATGTAGCAGCCGCCGTCGGACGCACTTTCCACTTTGGGAACGACCTGTTCACCCGTTCGATCCGCGATAACGAGGTTCGCCGCCGGGTCGGCCGACCAGCCGGCCGGCGCCGCCGCGTTCCCCGCCGCCCAAATCACCAACAATCCGACCACCGTCAAGACATGTCTGGATTTCATCTTTCACCTCCATTGGATGTGCGCATATTACATATACGCGCATTGTAACACATCTTGTTCAATCGCATATAAAAACAAAACGTATGAAAGCCGCGCATAACGACAAGCACGCTTGAATGCGTGGCGCCGGGCGGGCTGAAGCCCGCGGCTCTTCATTTGGATGCGAGGCATTATTGTTGAGACACTACACTAGCAATCCACCGTAAAAGTCATGTAGCGTCGGGTCTCCGTGCCCGACGCGGGATATAAACTGCGTTCCACGGCCGACACGGGGGTCGGCCGCTACAGTCTATGGGCGCCGCCGACTTTTGCGGCGGACTGCTAGCCGTCATGCACACCGTCAATATCGAACCCGTGCCAAGAAACGCTGTCTTAAGCGTTACGGACAGGTCGTGCCGTACACCGCCAACAACGTTGCCAGGTCGGCTAAGTCGACATCGCCGTCACCGTCGAGGTCGCCGTCTTCGTAGTTCGCGCCGCTGGTCGTGCCGTAGTTGGACAGCAGTTGTGCCAGATCGCTCAGGTCGACGTCGCCGTCGCCATCGAGGTCACCGAGGCAGAACTGCTCGTCGCTGTAGAACTCGACCTCGCTGAGCATCATATAGGAGCCGGAGCTACTATGGTCCGCGATGGTGATTTCCATCGTGTCGCCCTCGAGATCGAGGTCTTCGAAGATCAGCGCGCATGGCTCGCCGCCCGGCGGGTCGGTGATGTCGAACTCGAGTGTAATTCCGCCCATGCTGATTGTGACGTCCTGGGGCGGATTGACGCCTCCGGTTCCGTTGGAGTCATCGACATGGAGGATGACCGTATTGATTGAGACGGTGCCGTCGAAGTGGAATGTAATCGTCGGATCGATGGAGACCCAGCCGACGTACAGCGGGTAGTCTTGTCCCCAGTTCTGAGTAGCGATCACGCCGTCGACGAGTTCGCCGAGGCCGTCGCTGAGCGGTGAGAGGGGCTGGGTCGGGTCGCCATGTCCGTCGTAGCTGTCGTCGAAGTAGGTATACATACCGGCCTCGCCGTTGAGCATGTCGTAGGTGACGGGCCTGATCATGTTGACCGTTGTGAAGCGGTAAACAGCCGAGTAGTCGCCGGTGCCGCAGGCGTTTAGGGCCCGGACGCGCCAGAAGTACTGCGAGAGCGTCTCCAGGGGGGTGCTCAACGTGTGGGTCGTTTCGGCAACGGTTGCGGCGTAGACGACGTTCGCGAACGCCGCGTCGCTGGCTACTTCTAGCTCGTACTGGCGTGCCTGCTCGGCGGGCTCCCAGCTCAGTTCGGCCAGTAGCGGGACGCCGCTCTCGCCAAGTGCGGGGCTGGTGAGCGTGACCTGCGCGGGGACGTCATCCGCGATGACCAGGCCGACGAGCGTCGACCGCTGTAGTGTTATCGAGGTTCCGGTGATGACGATGTAGTATTCGTCGGGCGCGGCGGCGCCCAGGTTGCCGACGGTCATGACCGTCGTGAACGGCGGGGGCAGAGAGTTGGTTGAGAAACTCACGTCCGCGCCGGCCGGGGTCCCGTCGGTGGTGAGAGTGACCACCTCGTCGAAATCTCCCAACTGGCTGACTTCGATGGTGTACACAACTTCGTCGCCCGAAGTTGTGCACAACTCTTGCGAGCCGGGGTCGGGGTCGAGCGTGAAACCTGTGACGCCCATGACGGTGGCGGTCGGGTCGCCAAACAGCGTGATCTCGTAGCAGCACCACCGCATGTAGTCTTCGTTGATGCGGTAGACGTTGTCTTCTTTCGAGTCGGCGTTGGCACGACCTAGCTGCGGCTTGCCTTCCTCGGCGCTGTAGACGGCGTCCCAGAGTTCGCGGTTGTAGCGCTGCGAGGCGCCATCGGTCGAGCTCCAGGCTCCGAAGCCGTAACGCGCGTTCATGATGACGGCAAAGGCGCCGTAGTCGGTCTTGATGTTCATGTACTCGGCCCAGCAGTCGGTGCCGTCGAAGTGGCCGGCCGAACACGTCTGCGAGTAGACAAAGCACAATTCGTCGTTGGTGAGCAGGTTCATGATGTCGTTGTTGTAGAGCTTCATGGCGTAGTTGTCGGCGCCGTGGCCGAGGTGGTTGAGGATGTGCAGGCCGGAGTTGATACGACCGACGAGTTCGGACTGCGGCCAGCTATGACCCGGCCAATCGCGCTCGAAAAGCTCGTCGATTTCGTACACATCCGACGGGATGCCGACGGTGGTGTACCCATGGGCATCGGAACCGTCGATAAGCTCTTCCAGCGTGTCGCCGGCATACTCGGAGGGGCCGCCGAACCCGAGGTGCTCGCCGACGAGCAGGACCTTCTCGGGCAGTAGGTGTGAGCCGCCGAGATACCAGATGGTTTTGTTAACGAAGCGTGTGGCCTCGGTTGCATTACCGACCGCGGCCCGGCCGATGTAGACCTCGGCGAAGAGGTCGACGTCGCCGCCGCCTTCGCCGTCGGTTGGCTCGCCCCATCGGGAATCGCCGTCGTAGTTCCAGGTGCCATCGAGGCAGGTGAAGTAGATATCGCCGGGCATGTTGTTGATGGGGTTGGAGCCGTCGCCGAAGTCGACGTAGAGGTCCTTGGCCGGGAAGACGTCGTCGTCGCCGCCGATGATGACGTAGTCTATGCCGTCGAGCGTATAGCGAGCTTGGATGTAATCGCGCACTTCGTCGGGGTTCGTACTGCCGACGTCGGTCGACGTGTGAATCTCGGTGGCGATGCCGTTGGCGTTGTGATAGTTCATGAGCGGTTCGAAAGCGCCGACGAGTTCGGGAGTTGTGAGGATCAGGAGATCATAGCTTCGCTCGCCGCCCATTCCCGCCGCCGCGTAGCTCTCGACGATTTGCGGGTTGTCGACTCTGGCGCGCGTCTCGCGCTCGTCGCCCGGGAGTCCGCGGAACAGAGGGGCGGGCTTTCCGGAATCGACCGTGTCTACGATGACGGTCAGGTTCGGGTAGTAGTAGAGTTCGCCGGAAGCGGGAACATACTGCACGGGCTGGAGCTTGAGGATCAGGATTTGGTATCCGCGGAAGACATGGGTGCCGACGCGTTCAAAGCTCGCCGCGGGGAACGGGCGGTCCGACGCGTAGATCGCGGGATCGGGCGTGGGTGGAACGATCGCATCCGGGCCCTCGGAGAGCTTGAACTGCGGACCCACCGGCTCGATCAGATGACCACTTCCCAGAGAAACCCGCTCACCCGGTACGATCTCGATGCCGACGACCTCGCCGCCAAACGGGAGGAGGACGTGAGCCCCGCGCGCCGGCAGGGCCGGCTGACCGATGTTGCCGCCATTCGGGCAGTTCGGCATGCTCAATCGGTGATACACCTGTCCGTCGATGGTGACCTCGGTCACCTCCGGGCGCTCGAACGAGTAGTCCAGGGTTAATTGGTGATCGGTAGCCAGGGCAGCACCTGGGACGATGAACATGCAGGCGAGAATCGCCATCGTCGGTGAAAACAGCTTCTGTCCCAAACGCAGCGTGTCTGAGTGCGTCATCTCTTGCTCCTTTACTGTAGCCATAGGTTGTTGGAAGAGGCGTGTACCGCCAGGGCTTACAATCCCTCCCACGTGGGCGCCTCCGGAAACCATGATACGCCGTCAGGGTCGATTATACCTGTTTTAGTGGCTGGGCGGACATTTTTTCGGCGATGTGACCGAAAAGGGCGAGGTAGAGTCGAGACGTGGCGCGGTGGGGTAGATTGGGCATAGCGTGTTGCCGACCCTTTTGGTTGTCGGGGCCTCGGTAGCCCAATCATGCTCCGTTTCCACGTCCCGCTCATCGAACCGGATGTGCAGATTTACCGCATCCGGCTCTCGGACAAGATTCATGCTTTCGCCCACGGGCGGGTCGCGGCCAGCGGCTCCAGTTGGAGCAGCCCCAGGGTTTCATGTAAGTACTCGTCGGGGAAGCGTGCGTAGCCCCGACCCTGGACCTTGTCGCTCGACACCCTGTTCTCGCCCGAGCCAGGCTTGCATCCAGCAACAGCGGCCTTCCCCGAGTGACGGCCGGGTCGGCTTCCGCATTACCACTTTTCGAGGCCTGCTCGGCGTTCACTGCTCGTTGCGGCTTGCCTGCTCACCAAGTCGCTTGTCGCGACCCTCTACACCGAAGGCTCCGACGGCTTCGTTACCTCCACCGCCGCTCCAATTGCTACCGGCTGGAGCGACCAGTTGCCGGGCGGGTCTGACTCCCGCTGAAAATCCACGCCTTTCACGGCGCACCGTCAGGAAAGGGGGTGGCATCTGAATGTCATTCCGACCGCGTCCGCCGACGGCGGCCGCGCGGAGGAATCTAATACTCCGTCACACCTCAATTGATGGGTGCCATGCCCAAGCCGAAGGCGCGGGCATGTTTCTCGATACGGGACCAGCATGGCCGCGCTTTGCTTGGCCATGGCACCCCACCCGCTCGTACCCGTCAATTCAACTGTGACAGCGCTCTAGTGCTCCGCCACACGTAAATGTGCGGGTAGCGGCGGGGCGCGGTGCCCGACGCAGGCGGGCGTGAGGCGGCCGCGCGTCGACGTCGGCCGCGGGGGGCCGACGCTACAACCCGCATCTTTAGCAGTGGCGACGCACTAGCCGGAATCCGACTCGGGGACGGATTCCTCGGCGCTGAGCTTCTCGGAATGACAGCGTACTCACGCAAATCACGCTCACACCCTGGATTCGGCCGCAAGTGTACGTCGAAATCGCCTGTCGCCTCGAATTGAGGCGACCGATAACGCGTGTGGCACCGGCATCTCGCGTGTCAAGACGGCCGATAATGGAAAAACTGTCACAATTGCCGTTTGCTGTTGGGTTGGGAAGTTTTGTAAGCTTAAAAATGGGCACCTTGGGTTCCCGCAAGGAGTTGACCGGTGATGATCTCTGTCCTGACCCGCGTTGCAGGCAGGCTGTTGCGTGACGACTCCGCCGCCACGGCCACCGAATACGCCGTGATGCTGGCGCTCGTACTGGCGGTCATCATCGCCTCGGTAACGGTCTTCGGACAGAATCTGGGTGCCTGTTACGTCATGATCCGCACCACGCTGTTCGGCTAACCCGGATTATTCCTACCGCGTAGAGCTTGGCGCGGCCTTCGGCCGCAACCAAAAGGGCCATGGGGTCGAGGGTCCGAGGGTCCAAGTGATCGGGTGGCCCATGGCTTTAGCCGTGGGGGACACGAATCGACCGCCCATTCGTGTCCCCCGCCGCTGAAGCGACGGGCCACCCACGCAACGAAAATCTTCGCGAACCGCGGAAAACTTCCACCTCCAAGATTCACGCCATGCCCGGCGCAAAAAAAAGGCGGCCCTCGTTTTCATCAAACGAGGGCCGTTGTCGGCGTTGAGATAACCGGGCGCTACGCGCGCGGGTGGGCTTTCTCGTATTCGCTCTTGACGTTTTCGTTCGTCAGGTGCGTGTAGATCTGTGTGGTGCTCAGGCTCTGATGGCCGAGCATTTCCTGCACGCTGCGCAGGTCGGCGCCTCGTTGGAGCATGTGCGTCGCGAAGCTGTGACGCAGCGTGTGCGGGCTGACCGACAGGTCCAGGCCGGCTTCGAGCAGATATTTGTCGAGCTTGCGGCGAACACTGCGGGTGCTCAGCCGCTGGCCGTGCTTGTTAATGAAGAGCGCGTCGGGGTCATACTTGGCGCTATGGAGGCCGGTCCGACGCATATCGAGGTAGTGGATGACCGCCTTGACGGCTCCGGGGCCGATCGGGATCACCCGCTCTTTCTTGCCCTTGCCGCGGACACGGATAACGCTGCTGCCGAGGTCGATGTCGGCGATGTTCAGCGCCACCAGTTCGCTGACGCGGATGCCGGTCGAATAGAGCATTTCGAGGATCGCCCGATCGCGGGCCCCGAGCAGCGTGGTCGTGTTGCAATTCGAGAACAGCTTTTCGATCTGGTCGATGTCGAGGAATTTCGGCAGCCGCTTTTCCTGCTTCGGCGTGCGGATCGGCGCGACGGGGTTGCTGCCGGCGTACTCACGACGGACCACGAACTTGTAGAAGCTCCGCAGCGTGGCCAATTTTCTGGCCACCGTGCTCTTGCAGTAGTTCCGATCGTGCAGCTTCGACATGAACAGCCGCACCATATCCGTATCCACCGCGAGCAGTCGTCGATTGGTATCGTCGATTGCCTGCGGGGAGGGGGGCGCTGACGAGAGCTTGCGGTTCGGGTGGCCGTTGAAGCCCTTCACGCCGTTGTTCGTCGGTCCGAACAGCGGTTCGGCGTCGGGGTCGGCTAAAAAGACGCAAAACTGCTCCAAGTCGGCGGCGTAGCAGCGGGCGGTGTGCGTCGAGAAATGCCGCTCGGCCCGCAGGTAGTTGATGAACTGGTCGATGATGGATTCGTGCATGTTCATCAGACGGTCATGACCTTCTTTGGGAGGATCTTGAAACGTGTGCAAGGCGATATCCCACCTTTTCGCGAAACCATTACGGGGAAACCGCGACGCGACTATCCGCTGTATTCCCGATCCACTTTCCCATCTGGTAACTGAGCACGGCGGCGTCGAAGAAGTCGAAATTGACGTCCGGTTGCTCGGCGTACTCCACTAACGAGGCCAACAAGCTCGATTCCTGGCCGGGACTGTACCAGAAGACGTAGCGCTCCCGTCCTTTCGCCAGACTCAAACATCGCCGTCCTGCATCCATCGTTTCGCCTCGGCATCCTCGGGTGCCATCCGGGACGAACCTCTTTCCAATAACATCGACCGGATAGATGTCCAACAGCAATAACGGACGAAGAGTTCTTGCGACTTTATATAGATCCGCCAACCGTGCGGGCTATTATGACCGCCGCGCCGCGCGCTAAAGGCGCGAATATCCTTCAACACCGCATCGTCGGCGGCGTTATAAACCTCCTGGATTTGCAGAGCCGGGGCGGCGCCGACCTCATAGTCGGCCGCCGGGGCCACGTCAGCAGCCTGTCGCGAGGCCAGCACGGGGTCGAATTCGACCGCGGCCTGCTGGTGCGCGGGGGCGTACCATTGCATTACGAGGCCGAGACGGGGCGGCTCATAGGGATTATATTCCGTGATGGCGACCACGACGGTGGCGTCGGCCTTGAACTCGCGGGCCAGATCCAGGGCGTCCCGCGGCGTTTCAACCGTGTTTTTACCCCGCAACGCCAGCGCGGCCAGCGTCCGATTGACCGGAATCACGACCACGCCCGGGAATGACTGGAATTCCGACGCCAGGATATCCGTCACCTTGAGCGGGTCCCAATCGGTGCTGTTGCTCAGATTCAGGACCGGGGCGATCACCACGACTTCGGGCGGTTCCGGGCGCGGTTCAACGGAGGCAGGTCCGCGCTGCTGTGTGCAGCCGGTCAAGAACAAAACTCCGATAAGCGAACCGAGCATAATCATTGTGCCGCACTTGCCTTGCGAGAAACCGACGGAACCTGCTTTCAGGTCCGAAGGGTCGGAAGTGAGAACCCGTTGATATATTCTAGGACCGTAATTTACCTTAGGTAAAGTTTGCGCAGATCGGTAAATACCTGAAGCACCCCATTCACCTGAACGACGGGCACCAAAAGTGCCCCCGGCCGACCCCAACGGGCGATTATGATAGGGCGTTGTTCGGTATCTGCAAGTTGTCATCTTTTCTCATTTTCCCTCGGTTTCGAGGGGTATATTCGCGGCGGTCTGGGAGACTTCCGGACTCTCACCGGCCCGGGCCGGGTCGGAATAGTCCTCGAATTCGGTTCGCAGCGACCAGATGTTCTCCACGCCTGAGCGGGCGGAAACGAAATAAATCCGCCCCGTATTGCTCCAGGTCGGGTTGAACGCCCCGACCGCCCCGTCGGTGATCTTGAAACGTGTGCCGTTGCGGGCATCAACCATCCAGACGTCGGCGGGAACGCTCCCGGAGTTGTCACGCGTCACCGTCGTCTGACTGACGCAACAATACACGATCGTCTTGCCGTCCGGCGACCAGCGCGGGGCAATACAGGCTGAAGCATCGCTATAGGCCAGTTCAGTTGGGTGGCGGGCTTCCTCGCCGACCAGCTCGACCGACCAGACGCTGAACCAGCGCGTCCCACGCTGCCGGGCTCGCTGGAACGTGATCCGCTTACCGTCCGGGGACCAGTCCGGGAACATGCCGTAGCAAAGAAACCGGCGGACGCCGGGCCGGTCGATCGAGAGCACCCAGATTTCCCACTGGTGCGAGCGGCGACCCCAGGCGGTGAAGGCGACATGCTGCCCATCGGGCGAGAAACACGGGGCGACCTCGTCGGAACGGTCGTGCGTCAGTTGGGTCAACTCGGTGCCGTCGCGGTTGATCAGCCAGACGTCCCAGTTCCCCGTACGGTTCGAGCAGAAGACGATGCTCTTGCCGTCCGGGCTGAAGCGGGGCTGGATATCATCGTCGGGATCGGAGGTGAGTTGCGTGATCGCGTACCCGTCGACGTCCTTGAGAAAGATGTCCGGATGTCGGCTATTGCGCGTCGATGCAAAGACCAACGTCCGGGCGTCGGAGTGCAGGTCGGGGTCGAAGTCGCGCCCGATCGATGAGAACGTGTGACGCGTCATGTTCGTCAGCAGCCTGTTCTCATACGGCACACGCTGTCCATCGGGGTGGGTTCCGAAGAACGAAACGTCCTCGGGCAGTACGGCGGACGGGGTCTGTGTGTACTGCTCGCCCGAAGGTTCTGAAGCCGTGACGGGCTGGGAAAAATAGCCCGGCATCTGGCAGCCGGTCCAGACCAGACCGCCGGCAACGATCATACAGAAGCTGTAGCCGCGCGCACTCGTGCGTTTCATCGGCGAATCCTCAAACCTGCCACGTTATCTTGATTGCATACCTACGCCGGTGATATCGGCGCTTGAGAGGTGCGATGACAGTAACGCGGCGGCTTTCGCCCTCGATGCTATATCATGGTTATCGGCTGTTAGGCGTGAGAAATTTACTTTGGTTTCGCCGACAACGGCCAATCAAGGTTGCGTGTGAGACGGACCGGCTTGTTTCAGCGCGGCGCGGACGATTTCCTTCGTCAACAGCACCGGCAGTTTTATCACTTTCTCGGGCGCGCCGGCCGGATATACGAGGTTCAGCGGCACCGTGGGGTTGCCGTGCTTCTCAATCTCCCCGGCCATCGCGCGGTTGCGTTTAGTGAAGTCCGCCTTGAGCGGGATGACCCCCAGGGTGTGCATTTCCCGGCGAATATCTTCGGTTTCGAGGACGAGCTTTTTGTTGGATTGGCAGGTCAGGCACCAGTCGGCGGTGAAGTCCACATAGACAGTAAATCCCTCAGAAGCCAGTGCTTCCGCCAACCCCGGCCGCCAAGGTTGCCAGGGGATTCCCGGATTCCAATCGCTCCGGGCGACGATTTGCGCGATTTCCGCCGGGTCGTTAAGGGCGTTCGCTACGAGTGTGGGTGGACGGTCCGGGTCGGTGGCCGCGGCCCAGTCGTACATCGAAACGTAACTAAACCACCAGCCGAAGACGGCAACGGCCAGGGCCGCCAACCAGGTCGCCATGCGCGACCCGGCGTTCCACGTGGGCTTGATTTTTCCCAGCAGCCAAACGGCCAGGGCCAGAAATCCCCAGAACGAGACGGTCCAGACCACTCCGTCGGCATCGAGCAGTCCTTTCAGAATCGACAGCAGCCAGATTGCGGTCCCGATCAGCACGAATCCCATGACTTGCTTGAACGTGACCATCCACATTCCGGGTTTTGGCACGAACTTCAGCCACCCGGGCTTGGCCGACAGCAGCAGATACGGGCTGGCCATGCCGAAGCCGGCGGCGCTGAAGACCAGAAAGCCGACCAGAGCGGGCTGCGTCGAGGCGTACGCCAACGCGCTGACGAGAAACGGAGCCGTGCAAGCCGTGCCGAGCAGTGTGGCCAGGAAGCCTTTGAAGAATGAGCCGGCGTAGCCTTCGCGGGCGGTGGCTTGGTCAAGCTTTCCGGCTGCTGTGCCGGGCAGCACAATTTCGAACACGCCGAAGAGATTCAGCGCAAAGATGAACAGAATGGTGCCGACGGCCAGTACGACGGTGGGGCTCTGCAACGGGAAATTGCCGAACGCGGACAATGCCGCGAACAGCCAAAACCACGCCATAATCCCCGCACAGAACGCCAAACCGAGACGGAAGACGCGTTTGGGGTCTTCGCCGGCCTGCTGCACGAAGCTGAGAATCTTGATCGACACGACCGGCAAAACGCACGGCATCACGTTCAGAATCAGCCCGCCGAGAAAACCGGCCAGCAGCGCGTACAAGAGGCCGATCTGGCCTTGCGTTGAGGTCGTAATTGCGACGTCGATGGGTTGCCGGTCAACGATTGCCTGATCGGGCTGGGCAATCGGCGGGTTGGGCGTGTCCGCCTCGAAACGGACGAACCCGGCCGCCATCTCGGGCGGGTAGCACCGGCCCGTGTCGGTGCAGGTCTGGTATGGGAAGAGGACGCGGATGGCGACGGGGCCGGCGGGGAATTCGTCGTCGGTGATCTTGAACGGGACGCGGATGCGGAACTCGCCGGACTGCTCACGGACCCGGCCGACGTTCTGGATGTTCCGCACGTGCGGCTTGGGCCAAATCTGCTCCTTTTCGTCGGCGAACTCGAGCCCAGCAACCTGCTCGATGAACAGGCGCGAGGGGATGAGCGAATCGACGCCTGGGTCGCGATCCTGAATGTGGTGACCCTTCTGAACTCGAATGTCGGCGATCAGCTCGACGGGCTCGTCGAGGCCGATTTTTTCTTTCGAAACGCGCAATTCGCTGCCCTTGAGATAGGGCGCCTCGGCAAGCAACGGGGCCAAACCCGCGCGGGCTTCATTGAAAAGTTCCTCATTAATCGGCGGTCCCCGCTCGGCCGTGATCGGCAGCGCCAACGTCGCGGTCGTGGAAATCGGCAGGCACAGTTCCTTGCACGCCAATACGCTGACCTCGGCCTTGACCGTCAGCGTTCGGCCGGGCTCGACGTCGTCGGCGACGCTCAGCGGCGCGAGGCAGCGGATCTTTCCCGAATGTTTCAGATATTCCAGACCGGCGGTCTTGCCGAACGTGGGGGTCGGGAAACGCAACTCGCCGATGCTCACGCCCGGCGACGTGGTGAACTTGACCTCCGTCGGCAGCCCGGTATCGAGCACGATCGGGTCGTAGATGTACCACGGCTCGGCGATTTCGATCTCGACCAGTAACTCGCTCCGCCCGCCCGGCTGAACGCTTTCGTGCGCGGCCAGCAGCTTGGCGGTAAGCCGCGGCGCCTGCGGCATCGCCGACTGCACGAACAGCACAACGCTCAGCAAGGCGTACGTGATCGTCATGGATCGCTATTCCGTTTCTCGTCCGTCCCCGAGTTCAATAGTTATACGGCTCAGCCACGGGCGGGTTTCTCAATTATAATAGCACGAGTGAATCGTCTCGCGCGGGCCGCTACAGACTCGTGAAAACCGTTTTACCCCTTTTATCAGACCGATTCAAACCGGGCGCGTCACCGCGTATGATGCCTGGCTATGTTCGATGTTTACACCGGAAGCCGAGCGGGCCGACCGCTGGTGCTGCTGCTGCTAGCCGCCGGAGCATTGATCGGGGCGCTTGGCTTGGCATGGGCGCAGGTGCAGGCCAGGCGCGCGCTGGGCGACGCGGTGGCGATCGAGGGCACGCCGCTGATCGTGCGCCTGCCGAAGGGCTGGGTGCGGGATTCGAAGAATCCCCGGCTGTTCGGCAAGCTGGTTCGCAAGAAGGTGTGGGGGCGCGAGGTCTGGGCGGCGGAGCGGACGGTCGAGTTCTTTTATAACGATTACTTCGTGCAGTTTATGCACATGTTTCAAGTCGCCGCGACACGCTCGCCGGAGGCGGTCCGTATCGGCGAGTGGGAGGGCGTGCAGTACGTGGTCCAGCGGCGCAGCCGACAGATGGTGGGTCAGACGGTCTACCGCTGGGTCTCGACGCCCGAGGGTAGCCAGATCGGCCTCGAATACACGCCCTTGGTGGAAATGTCGCATGGGGACCTGTACTTGCTGGATGAAATCTGCGAGGCCGTACGACTCAGCGGCGATGAGCCGGACCGAAAGCCGCAAGCTCTGCTGGCACATGCCGGCGTCGGTTTTCCGATTGCCGCCGACTGGGAGATCATCGGACCTGAGGATATAGGCGGTCCGGGTTTCTGGGTGCAGAAGGTTGAGGAGCATCAGCCAATCTGGGCGTTGGGCGTTTATCGTCGCTCCCTGGGTCGCCGGAGCGAGCCGATAGAATTGCTGTTAGCCGAGGCGCAGCAGGTTCGGTCGGTTTTTCGGCGGCCAAAAGGACAGTTCCGCGAGGACGGGGTATATGTGGGAGTCTTGCTCAATCCGGACGTCATGCGAAGCGGGAGCGTAATTGCGTCGCTGTGGGTAGTCGCGAAATCGCCGGCGGAGGCAGCCGTGATTTACGTGCTGGCGGATCCGCGTTACGCCGCGGACGCGAACGAGGCGGCGGCGGAGTTGGCGGAGATGCTGGAATTCGTCTCTGCTTATCCGGGCTGAGGTTGCCGAAGGGTGTTGTTTTCGTTGAGTCTGGGTCCGTGACACAATCTGTGGGACGCGGCCGTCCCGTAGGGACGAAGTGAGCGTAGCCCAGCACGCAGTGCTGGGACTCGTGCGACGCCGAGAGAGCGAGTCCCGTAGGGACGACTGAAGCTTCAATCGTCCCTACGGGACTCAATGGTGCTCTCAACGCCATACCCCAGCACTTCGTGCTGGGCTACGTTCAGATGCCCCTCCGGGGCAAATTCGGCCAAAGCATGGGCAAGAGACACCCGCAGATTGTGTCACGGACCCGTTGAGACTGTGTGGGCGGTGGCGATCTTGCAACGCGCGTGCTCGCCGGTATGCTGGCCGAGTAGATTAGACACTTTTCCTGTCACCCCGGTAAGGGTTGTCAATTGCCGGTCCAAAGCGTGAAAAGCCCGCCGATCAGCACTGCCGGGGGGCCGTTCCGCGCGTCGCGTGAATCCGACGATGCGAGCGCCGCGGTTGAAGCTGCCGTCGTGGAGCGAGTCGAACAGCGTTCGTTTGACGGGCTGGCCTGGACGTTTCGCGAGCGGTTCGGAGAGACGCTGGGGGCATTGCCCGCGGCGGCGTGGTCGAATCCGGCCGGCCAGGGTTGGGAGCGGGTCAAGCACAACGCGGCCCGCATAGTGTGGCGGGCGCGGATCAACGGATCGGTCTATTTCCTCAAATACTATCTCCAGCAAAGTTGGTCGGACGCAATCAAGCGGTTGTGGCGGGGGCCGACGTGTGAAATTGAGTTTAAGAGCGGGACGTATGCTCTGGCGATGGGAATACCGGCTGTGCGGCCCGCGGGCTTCTGCGCGCGCCTGATCTGTGATGGTCGAACATGCTCGCTGCTGGTGACCGAGGCGGTCGAGCCGGCGTATGCGTTGAACGAGTTTTGGGAGACACTGGGGGGAGATGAAAATGCAACCCGCCGCCGGCGTGACTGCGCCTACCTGATCGACCTGCTGGCGGAGATGATCGCACACGCTCACCAGGCGGGCTGCGAGCATCGTGACATGCACGCGTCGAACGTTCTCGTACACACGATCGGGCCACGCCGCTACGAGACGGTCTTCGTCGATTTGCAGAGCGCGCGGCTCGGTATGCCGCTCAGCGATCGGGCGGTCGTCCGCAACCTGGGGCAGCTCAACCAGTGGTTTCGCCGACATGCGAGCATTGGCGACCGGCTGCGCTTCCTGCGGCGATACCTCCGCTGGCGAAATGAATACGAGCAGGCGTTCGAGCACGCGCGTCCATTGGATATGTCTTATGAACAACTCGTGCGCGCGCTGGTTGCCAACGCCGAACGTCATGCCGAGCGTCTCTGGGCCAAGCGTGATCGTCGGTCGCGTCGGAGCGGCCGGTATTTCTCGCGGATCCGCGTCGGGGGCGGCTGGCGCGGGATGGTGTATTTACGGTGCAAGCGCCCGGCCGAGGAGTCGCGCGCCTCGTCGTTGGTTCTGGATCGCGGCTGGTGGCGCGGGCAGTTGGCTAAGCCGCCGCGCTGGTTTGATCCGGACGGCGGGGGGCCGTGCAAGGAGTCGCATTCCGCGCTGGTCTCGAAGGCGGCGTTGGTGACTCCGAGTGGTGAACTGCCGGTGATCGTTAAACGCCCGCTGGCGCGTAATTGGCGGCGGCGATTGCGGCAGCTCTTCGGCCCGTCACGCAGCATGCGGGCCTGGCGGACCGGGCACGCATTACTCAACCGCGACATCCCCACCGCCCGACCGCTGGCGGTGCTCGAGCGGCGTGTCGGCCCGCTGATCTTCGATAGCCTGTTATTAACAGAAGCGATCCCCGGAGCGATCGATCTCGACGCATATCTGCAACGCGAGTTCGAGGCACGCGCGCGCATCGACTGGCGGCGGCACAAACGCGAGTTGAACGCTTTACTCGTGCGGCACCTGCGTCAGCTTGCGGAACGCGGCTTTGTCCATCGCGATTGTAAGGCGCAAAACGTACTGGTGGTCACACGGCCGTGCTTGAAACTGATCTGGATCGATATGGACGGCTTGAAGCACGCGGGGCGTGTGTCGACGACGGACGAACTCCGGGCGCTGGCCCGCTTGCACGTCAGCCTGCTCGACGTGCCGGGTCTTACGCGCGGCGATCGGGCGCGTTTTCTCAAAGCATATCTGACACGGTTCGGTTCCGATGCGCGCCGGTGGCGACAGGCGTGGCGCTGGATCGCGCGGGCCGCCGAGAAAAAGCTACGCGCCCGACAGGCGCGCCGTCAGTGGAAGCTGAGACATTACGGCCGCGAGTAGTTACCGCGTGTCCGGTGCTTGGTCAGATTGATCGTGTGCCCTGGGGGACCGCGACCTTCTCGGGTTTCTCGGTTCGTAGTTTGGGCTGGAGATACTTTGCACTTAGCCCCTTTCGCTCGACGTATTGCACGATGTCGGCCACTTGCGCGATGCTCTTGAGATCATCGTGCGTGTCGGTCCCGATGGAGACCATCACGCGGTGATGCGGCAAGATGTTGAACCAGCGATCGTGGTTGTTCATCGGCAGGAGGCTGATGTTCACCTCGTAGAAGATGCGGGCATTGGCCATGGTGCGGACAATCTGGTCCATCGACGTGTTGGGGAACTGTTGTGTCACGTCGGTGCGGGCCAGTCCGACCGGGCAGGGCCAGCGTCGGGCCTGGTTGGCGAGCTGCGTGAGACCGGCCCAGTCGACATATTCGAAAAGGACGTAGTCGATTCCGTTGAGGAAGTTGCGGATGATGCCGAGGTTGTTCTTATTCAGCGGCCAGTTAATCTCGCAGCCGCAGAAAATGTGCAGCTTGTCGGCCCAGCGTCGTCGGGCGGCGTGGACGGCTTCGACATAATCGCGCGTTTCCCTGGCAAATGTGCGTTCGAAATCGCGTTCGTTCTGTACCTCGCGCGAGGATGGGGTGCAAAAAAGTTGGTCGGTGATGCCGATGCCGTCGAACTTGACGGTCTTGCACGCCAAGTGCGCTTCGCACAATTCATCAATCGTGTACGCGCCGTGTGAGAAGGGCGTGTGGTTGTGCAGATTGTAAATTGGATGACTCATGGTCCCTCCTTCAGGGCCGTGGGCCGTTCTCAGTCACGCTACTCTATTTTGAACCAATCCCCGCGGATTCGACCAGCCAACGCCGGACGCCGACCCGTCGTATCCGGTACAGAGAAAATGGCTGGTACTTCAGCCCGTTCTTGCGAACGTGTACCGGAGTCACCCACGCTACGGCGCGGACGCCATCGAGTACGTCCACAAGATACATTCACTGGTCCCCGATGTCCACCAACTCGACCGCGGAACCGGTCAGACAAGACATCACAACGTGATTGCCGAAAGCCGTCCGAGGTTTACAACTCGCTGGACGTGCTCTGCCGCCGAACGGCACCTGATGGCGGTTTCCCTCATCAGGCGGATCCGCCTCAGACTTGCACGTTGATTATAACATATTGGTCCGCCCGAAAAAACACTAAATCTCAATACGTTGATCGTTCGGAAATGCCCCTGGTAGTACGAAAAAAATCTTCGATACCAGCGAACCCAGACGCGGGACCTGCGTATGTAACGGTGACTGACCTCATGACAGCTTGCTTTCCCTCCTCTCCCGAGACCCCTCGGAGCCGTTGCGAAAACGGCGACTTCGAGGGGTTTTTTTGAAGGTGTCGTGTGAGTAGCCGATCGGCGCTACCACGGCGGGCCAGACGCCCACCCGTCCATAATACACTTGCCCACGAATATCACACTCGTCCGGTTAGCAGTTCGCCGTAAAAGTTATGTAGCGGCCCGCGCCTCGCGGGCCGTACGCCCAAAGCGGCGTTACCGGCCTATTACGGCCGGCGAGGTGCCGGCCGCTACGCCATTCCCGCCCCGTAGTGACTTTTACGGTGGACTGCTAAGCCGAGAACACGGGAGAACGTTACATCGCTACCCGGGCGAAAAGTTCTCTCTTAAGGTGCCTGGGCGGCTTGTCTCACTCGACTACAATGCGTTAACGGCGAACTCGTCAAGCTCCACCGAAAGGGGCGATTTACAGAACCTGGATGAAGAGGTAACTGATGGGCCCTGAACAGTGCATGGTCAAAGAGTTTCATCGGAAGTATGACGCCCCGATCCAGGAGACTCCCAGCCAGATCGGCGTTAAGGATCGCCTACGGCGTGCCCGGCTAATTCTCAGTGAGGCGGCCGAGTTTCTCGAAGCAGCCGACAGAGGCGATTTCGGCGAAATGGTCGACGCGTTAGCTGACATTCTAGTGGTGACATACGGGGCGGCCGTGGAGATGGGAGTCGATCTGGAACCGGTTTTTACCGAGGTGCACCGCAGCAACATGTCGAAAGACGGCGGTAAGGACGCCGGCGGAAAAATCCTGAAAGGCCCGAGTTTTATGCCGCCGGACATTCTCAGCGAGCTAACCAAACAGGGATATCAACCCTAGTGCTCTGTCGCTACTCGATTGATGGGTGGCCCATGGCTTTAGCCGTGGGGGACACGAATCGACCGTCCATTCGTGTCCCCCGCCGCTGAAGCAACGGGCCACCCACGCAACGAAAGTCTTTGCGAACCGCGAAGAAATCGGCCGTTTGCAGTGCAGAGCAATCGCGGCTGTGAATCCGGCAAGGGCGCGGAAACGGTAAACAGCGAAGCAAACACGACTTGTCACGACGATTCATAGCCGTGCAAAATCGGGGTGACTGGAGTTGCACCTTTTGGAACGAAACCGCGGGGCTGAGGTTGGTGCTGGGGCTCTCCGCGCTTACCCTCCTCGCGTCGCGGACCACACTCAACCCGGCTTGACTTTTCGGGGATAATGGCTTTGCATGGCTTTGGGGGAGGCTGGGGAAACGCTGAGGTTGTGCCACGACGGAGAAGGAAGTGTATCGCGAACGTCGTTCACGGCTAGAGTATCGCCAATGAGTTCTGTGGTTGCGTCCAATGTGTCATCAACACGAGTGCCGAGTTTGCCAGAGCGTTACCGTCGATTGTGGGCGCGACGCGAGACGATTCGTTACCTAACCAGCGCCAGCCTTAAGGCCGGGCATCGCGACAAGGTGCTCGGACATCTGTGGAACCTGCTCGACCCGCTGATGTTCATGCTGGTTTATTTCTTTGTTTTCGGAATACTGTTTGGGCTCTCCGGCGGAGGGCGGGGTAGAAGCATTCAGTTCATGCTCTACATCCTGATCGGGATCCTGACATTTCGGTTTATCTCCGGAGTGATCAACCAGGCGGCCAATTGCATTCGGGGCAACCGCGGCCTGATCCATGAAATTAACTTTCCGAAGGCGATTTTTCCGGTATCGGTGACGCTCACGCGAATGTACGATTTTTTGTGGGGGACGATTGTGATTTTCGCCTTCCTGGCGTTAGGGGGAATCTGGCCGACATTCCATTTTCTGTGGCTGCCCCTGCTGGTGGGCATTATGCTCCTGTTCACGCTTGGGGCCGCGTTGATAGTGGCGCACCTCGGAGTCTTCTTTGCGGACACGACGAACGTGATCAATGTCGTGCTGCGGCTGCTGTTTTATTGTTCGCCGATTTTTTATTATGTCCGGCCCAAGTCGGAGATCCCCGCTGATACGGCGATATTTTTGGTCAACCACCAGACGGTTCACACGCTATATATGCTGAATCCGATCGCGTGTTTTTTCGAACTATTCCGGGATGCTCTGCTCTGGGGCGACATGCCGGATCCGCGTATGTTACTTTATACGACGCTGGTTTCGCTCGGCACGTTCATAGTCGGTTTTGCGATTTTTTCTCGAAGCGAGAGCAAGTTTGCCAAGTACATCTGATACGACCGTTGTTCCACCAAGCGTGCTCGCCGAGAACCTTGCGATCTCGTTTCAGATTCGCTATCACCGCTCGGAAGTGACGATCAGAGAAACTTTCGTTCGGTTGCTGGACCGTTTTCACCGCAACGGTCACCGCGACGGCCGCTGGAGCCAGGTTTTCTGGGCGCTGCAAGATGTTAACCTGGCGGTCTATCCCGGCGAGGTGCTCGGGATCGTCGGCCCCAACGGCTCGGGAAAATCAACTCTGTTAAAAGCGCTGGCCGGGATTCTGGGAGCCGATCACGGGCGGATTGAAGTTCATGGCCGGATTGGTTGCCTGATGAGTTTTGGGGTTGGCTTCAAGGCGAACCTGAGCGGGCGCGAGAATGTGTTTGTCAACGGCTCGATCCTGGGGCTGAGCCAGCGCGAAGTGGCCGAGCGGATCGATAAGATTATTGAATTCAGCGAGTTGGGTGACTTTATCGACGCGCCTGTGCGCACTTATTCATCCGGCATGAAAGGTCGGCTGGGGTTTTCCATCGCGATCCATATCGATCCGGATGTGTTGTTGCTGGACGAGATCCTGACCGTGGGGGACGCGTCGTTCCGTGCCAAGGCCGGCTCGATCCTGGACCGGTTTCGGGGCAGCAACAAGACGGTTATCATCGCCAGTCACAGCATGGGATTGATTCAAAAACGGTGTACGCGTGCGGTTTGGCTGGATCGGGGTCGCATCCGGATGGACGGCGATCCTTCCGAGGTCGCAAAGGCGTACATTGCCGAAACCGAGGGGCCAAAGAAAGCATAAGGGCAGGCCGGTGCAGAAAAGTGATCGCGTAAACGAGTTGTACTACGGCGAAATCTTCGACAAGAAGAACCAGGACGATTGCCGAAAACGCATCCATTGGATCTGTTCCCAGGCGGAGGGTGAGCACGTTCTGGATTATGGCTGTTCGCAGGGGATCGCTGCTCTGATCCTGGGCCGCGAGGGATTCAAAGTTACCGGGATCGACATCGATACATCTGTAATCGACTACGCCAGAGCCGAGCTTGGGAAGGAAGCCGATTATGTCAAGGAGAACGTCGAGTTCCAGGTGGTTCACGCGGGACGCTTGAGCTTTGAAGACGCCACCTTTGACAGCGTGCTCTTCGGCGAGGTGATCGAGCATCTGGCACGCCCTGAAGCGACCCTGAAAGAGTTGCGCCGCGTGCTCAAGCCCGGAGGCCGTCTGATCATCACCACGCCGTTCGGCGTGCTGGCGCATCCGGACCACATGCACACGTATTACTTGAGCAATTTCATAGAAACCATCAGCCCGTTTTTCGCGATCGAAAAACTGCATGTGCTAGAGAAATATATCTGCTGTCTGGGTCTGGCCGCCGACGCCCAGGAAGCCTCGGCCGCGGCTGTTGATCCCCGGTATCTCCTGACACATTCCGAATCGGCTTTTGAGCGTGCCGAATGGGCATATATCGAATGGCGCGAGAGTCTGCGTAAACAGTATGACAAACGCGCCCGGGAAATTGAGGAATTGCAAGCGGCGATCAAGGAACTTGATCTAAAGCACGAAGAGCTGATACGGGAGCACGCGGAAGAAATCGAACGAGTCCATTCGGAGCACGCGGAAGAAATCGAACGAGTCCATTCGGAGCATGCCGATACGCTTCAAAAGTTGAAGCAACATTTCCAGGAGCAGATCCGGCTCGAGCTCCAGCAGTTGCGCAAGACGAAGGTGAAATATCAATCATCGGAACGTGCCGCTGTGATGCTCCGCGGCCGGCTGAGCCGCCAGAAGGATCAACTCGAATACTTCCGGGCGGAACTGAAACTGCGCGAGAGCGAAGTGCGCTATCGGCTCGGCGATGCGCTGGTGCGCACATATTATCATCCCGCCGAGTTCGTCTGCCTGCCCGGCCGCACTATTAAACTTTTCCTGGAAGGGATGCGGCGGCGGCGAACGAGGCGGAAAGATGAGCATGCCGAGACGGCATTACTGGCCTCGGGATCTGCTTCTATCGGAACGGCCACGGTGGAGAAAACAACTCAAAGACATTCTTCAGGCGGGGGAGACGGGCGTCGGGAAGGCTCCTTAAAGGCAGCGCTGGAAGTTCCGCAACAACCGGATTCCCATACCTTAGGCGGTAAGCGTGCCGAGGCCCGCAAACCGGAACCTGAAATTACTTTTACGCCCGCTCCGCGCCCCAACCTCGCGCCGCGTCTATCGCTGAAGGCCGGGGTCATAATGGATGAGTTCACGATCGAGTGTTTCCGCGACGAGTGTGAACTAATCACGTTTACGCCCAATAATTGGAAAGAGGTTTTGTCGGCCGAGCGGCCGGAGTTCCTTTTCGTCGAGTCGACCTGGAAAGGCAACGACGGGGCTTGGCGCTATAAGGTCAATCGTTCGGAATACAAGGACGATGATCCGCTTCCGCAACTGGTTACATGGTGCCGTTCGCAAAACATCCCCACCGTTTTCTGGAACAAGGAAGATCCGCCGAATTTCGACCGGTTTATCGCGGCGGCGAGCTTGTTCGACCACATTTTCACAACCGACGAGGATTGCATTCCACGCTATCGAGAGCGGGTGAACCACGAGCGGCTTTACGCCCTGCCTTTCGCGGCCCAGCCCAGCATTCACAATCCGGTTAATAGCAGGAAAGAGCGGCTTGGCAATTTGTGTTTTGCCGGGACGTATCATCGTGAGAAATATCCTCAACGCCAACACGATCTGGAAACCCTGCTCAGGCCCGCAAAGGCCCGCGGGTTGACGATCTTTGATCGGCAGCACGGCTACGGCCAGGAGGATCGCTACAGCTTCCCACCCGAATATCACGAGTTTGTGCGCTGCGGCCTGCCGTACATGGAAATGGTGCAGGCGTACAAAGCCTATGAGGTGTTCCTGAATATTAATTCGGTGCGCGAGTCGCCGACGATGTTCTCACGACGGGTGCTGGAGTTACTCGCGTGCGGGACGGCGGTGATCAGCACGCCCTCGGCGGGGATGGAGCGGCTCCTGGGACGCGATGCGGTTGCGATCGTTGATTCCGAGGAGCAAGCGGCTCGCTGGATGGACCGCTTACTGCGCGACCCGGAATTCAGGGACCGCATGATTATCAAGGGCCAGCGGCGCATCTTCCAGGAACATACGTACGAACACCGCTTGCGACAGGTGATCGATACGCTGGGGCTGGCTTGTCCGCCGCAACAACGTCGGGTCAGTATCGTGACGGTGACGAACCGGCCGGGCTTCCTGGACCTCGTGATCGAAAACTATCAGCGGCAGGCTTATCCGGACAAGGAATTGATCGTTGTTCTGAATAGCGACACTTTCAGCCTGCGCGACGTAGAGGAGAAACTGGCCGCGATCCCGGATGCGCGCGTATTTCAGAAACCGGAATCGTGCACGCTCGGGCTATGTCTTAACCACGCGCTCGACCAGTCCCAGGCCGAGTATTTCGCGAAGTTCGATGACGACGATTTCTACGGCGAGCACTACCTTACCGATCAGATAAACGCCTTCCTCTACAGCGGAACGGAAATCGTCGGGAAGCGGGCGTATTTCGCCTATCTCGAAGGCCAGCGTTGCCTCGCGCTACGTTTCCCGGATCGCGAACACCGATACGTGAAATTCGTCTCCGGCGCCACGCTCGTGGTGCGACGTGATTTGTTCGAAGAGCAACGCTTCCCGGAAGATGTCCAACGCGGCGTGGATACAAAGTTCCAGCAAGCATGTATCGACCAGGGCATCGGGATCTATGCCACCGATCGCTTCAATTTTGTCGCCACTCGTTTGAAATCAACCGCGGGACACACTTGGCAGATCTCCGACGAGCAGTTCCTGGAGAAATGCCGTATCGTGGCATACCTGGATGATTACCAGGCACAAGTCAGTGTCTAGTCACATACCAAGTCGCTCCGTGACAAACGAGGGGACGCGGATTGTATCCCTCAGCGCCGTCACCTGGGAATTCGGGCTGGTCGGTCGCACGCGGATGCTGACCGAGGCCTGGCTGCGGCAATCCCAGCCGACGACGTTTGTGCAAGTGCCATCGTATCGTACCGCCTTGCAGCGCCTGACCACGCCATTTCGGCGTCCGGATAGTGCTCCGGTCGTGCGGCCCTGGCCGATTCGGCCCTGCCGCTGGTGGAATCCGGTGGATGAAGCCGGCTTACGCCGCAAGATCAGAAACCGTGCCGGCGGTCTGCGTCGTCAGCTTGAAAAGCAGCTTGATTTTGCGCAATCGACCGCGATTGTGATTTCGCCGGTCTGGACGCCCTGGCTGGACGAGTTGCCGTTCAAACATGTGATCTATGACTGTATCGACGATGTCGCCGTCCATATTCCGCGCCCCGACCTCGCCACTCTATACGAGCGGTGGGAGGATGAATTGGTCGAACGGGCCGCGGGGGTGGTGGTCACCGCCGAGCCGTTGATCGAATCGCTCCGGGCGCGGCGGGCGGATGTGCGGATCGCGACGATTCGCAACGGGGTGGACGTCGATCGGTTCGAAAGGCTCGCGCGGGATCTGCCCCGGCCGGCGGACGTGCCGGCGGGCGGGCGTCCGATCGTCGGTTTTGTCGGAGCGTTGTACGAATGGATCGACTGGAAGCTTATCGCGGATGTGGCGCGCGGTTTGCCGGAGTTCGATTTCGTGTTTGTTGGCCCGCACGACGGTCGGAGTTCGACCGAACTGCTGGCTGGCGCCGGCAACGCGTATTTCCTAGGAGCGCGGCCGTACGATCGCGTTCCGGCATATATGAATGCGTTCGATGTGTGCTGGGTGCCGTTTGATCAGAGCCGGGTGTCCCGCGCGGCGAATCCCGTGAAAACTTACGAATACCTCGCGCTCGGCAAGCCGGTCGTCTCCACCCCCGTGGCGGACACGGATTCCTTTGAGGGATTGATCCGGGTGGGATCTTCCGCCGTTGAAATAATCGAGCATCTGCGTGCCGCGCTGGCACAGAAAGACGAGGGAGTGGACGCGCGTGTGCGATTCGCGCGGGCCAACTCCTGGGATGCCAGGGCGACGGAATACGTCTCGTTCATCGATTCACTCTATGGATGATCCGCGCATTTGATTCGTTCGGTTCATGCAAGTATTGTCCAAAAGCGAGCAGCATCGCGTTCCAAATATCCGCGCACTAGAGTAGCGGTCATGAAGCAAATACTGGTCGTATTCGGCACACGCCCCGAAGTAATCAAACTGGCCCCCGTGATTTCCGCCTTGCGAGCGCGGTCACGAGAGTGTCGCGTGTCTTTGTGCGCCACCGGACAGCACCGTTCGATGCTGGACGATGCTCTGGCGGCTTTCGATCTCAGCGCCGATTACGATCACGATTTGATGCAACCCGGGCAGCATCCCGGCGAACTGGTCGGGCGGCTGATGCTGGGACTGACGCCGCTGATCAATGATCTTAATCCTGATGTTGTTGTCGTACAGGGTGATACCTCGACCGCGATGTGCGGCGCGTTGGCCGGCTTCATGTGTCGCGCGAAAGTCGCTCACGTCGAGGCCGGCTTGCGAACCCGCGACAAACAGGCGCCGTTTCCCGAGGAAGTCAATCGCCGGGTCGTGGGCGTGGTCGCGGACTATCATTTTGCGCCCACAAGTCGCGCTCGCGATCACTTGCTGGGCGAGGGTGTTCCCGCCGAGACGGTGTTTCTCACGGGAAATACAGTCGTGGATGCCTTGTACTGGATGCGCGACAAGATTGTACGGCGGCCCCTACCAAAGCAGTTGAAGATTGGCGACGGACGCCTGATCCTCGTGACCGCGCATCGGCGTGAAAGCTTCGGGGAGCCGTTCCGGGAATTGTGTCAAGCCCTGCGTGATCTCGCCCAGCGCTATGAAGACGTGCAACTGCTCTATCCGGTGCATCTAAATCCGAATGTACAGCAGCCGGTGCGTGAGATCCTGGGCGATTGCGAGCGTGTGCATCTGGTCGAACCACTGTCTTATCCGGATCTGGTCGCCGCCCTGACGCGTTGCTACCTGGTGCTGACCGATTCCGGTGGTATCCAGGAAGAAGCCCCGGCCCTTGGCAAGCCGACTTTGGTGTTGCGAGAAAAAACCGAGCGACCGGAAGCCGTCGCGACAGGGGTAGTGCGTCTGGTGGGGACCAGTCGCGAGAAAATCGTCGATGAGGCATCCAGACTGCTCGACGATCAGCAGGTGTATCAACAGATGGCCCGGCCGGTCCACGTTTACGGCGACGGAAAAGCCGCCGAACGAATTTGTGATGTGCTGCTGAGGGGACGGATGACGGTTGGTGAATTCGTCGCGGGAGCTTGATCAGACTAGTGCTTCTTGACACGTGAAATGGTGGATGGGTGGCCCATGGCTTTAGCCGTGGGGGACGCGAATAGGATTTCGATTCGCGCGACCCACCTCTAGTGAAAATTGCGGCAAAGTTGCCCCGAGAACCGATCGAGAGAGAGTGAACCCGGTGCGCGTTTTGTGGCTCGTGCGAGACAACCTGGAGCAGAACTCTGGCGGCGATACAACACAGATCCTGCAAACCAAGGCCGGGCTCGAGCGATTGGGGGTTGCGGTAGATCTCGCGAGTCAATGTCCCGTCTCGTTCGTAAGTTACGACCTGATACAGTTATTCCACCTCGATCGTCTCTGGGAACACCTGGCGGTCTGCCGCCGTATGCGCTCTGAAAGTACCCCCGCCGTGCTAAGCACGATTTATTGGCCGGCGGATGAATTTGACCGTGGGGGCCGTGCCGGTTTTCAGGGGAAGTTGGCGCATTTGCTCGGGGGCGAAAATTACCAAACCGCGCGGTTGATACAACGCTGTGGTATCGATTGTATGCGCAAGCTGACCTTGCGCGGGTGGGATCGCCGGTTGTGTAACTTTCGTAAGGCTGCTCGCTATCTTCTCGAATCAGTCGCCGTGATTTTGCCGAATAGCACAGCGGAAAAGGAGAGCATCGAGCGGCAGTTCGAAGTGCAACGGCCGGCGGTGGTTGTTCCCAACGCCGCGGATGTGAGCGCCTTTGCATTACCCGAGGGTACCGCGACACCGCGTGAAGGTGTTCTGAGCGTGGGGCGGTTCGAGCCGCGTAAAAACCAGTTGGCATTGCTCGCAGCTCTGAAAGGTACGGATATTCCGATCACGTTCGTCGGTCAGGCGGGACGTTTTAACATGCGTTATCATCGAAAATGCCGCCGGCTGGCCGGCGAGCGGGTTAGTTTTCTGGACCGACGCGGGCCGGCGGAGCTGTGCCGGCTTTACCAGGCCGCGTCCGTGCATGCCTGCGTGAGTTGGTATGAAACGCCCGGGCTGGTGAGTCTGGAGGCGGGGCTTTCGGGGTGCAAACTCGTCGTTACGCCGGGCGGGAGCACGCGTGAGTATTTTGGCGACGATGCTTTCTATTGCCGGCCGGATGACAATGCTTCAATCCGCGCTGCGGTCGAGCGTGCCCTCGCCGCCGAGCCGCCAAGTCGGCTAGCCGCGCGCGTGGCGCGTGAATTCAATTGGGATGCCGCGGCGCGCGAGACGCTGCGTGGGTATGAACTTGCCTTGGGGTAACTCTTCAGGCAAAGGTCCGAGAGAACCTTGGGGGCAGCTCGCCAGGTACGGTCACAGCCCCAAGGACAGCGTTTCCAAATCCGCTTCTACGATCCTCACGGGCGTGTCCTCCGAATGGTGCGCGATCAAGAGGATACGCCCGTTTCTGACGCCGTAAGCCGGATTACACGCGAGAGGATACGGCACTGGCAATGGTGCAGGCTTGCAGGGATGCAACGACCTGTCGATAATAGCGGCCAAACTTCAGTCGGGTTGGCGCTCGGCAAACTGATGGGGGTGGGCGCTATGCAGGCGAGGGACAGGTGCCGGTGCTTACTCTGCCCGTCGAGATTGAGCTCCCCATTGACGGGAACACTGTGGTTCCATTCCGCGCAGCCGCGGCGGGCGAACTACTCACCGTTAAGGATGGCGCACTCGAATTCGCTTTGCCGGAAGATACACACGTCTATCTCGGTTCGAAAGAGAATACCAAGTTCGCGGTCCCACCGAAGAAATCGGCGCTGCGGTTGGAGCCGGACACCACGTACACCTTGCGCGGGAAGATCGACCTGACGGCGGGTCAGGTAGCGCTTTGGCTGATTGAATACGATGAGTGCCAGCAGCTCTGCCATCAGAAACGGGCGTTGCGTGATGGCGCGTTCCAACTGACGTGGAAGACACACGCCCGGCACCAGTCGTGCTGCCTGGCGTTGCGCATCAGTGGCGCGGGCCGCCTTCGTCTCGGACCAATCTCCATCACAACCCACGCCGCCGACGCCCTTACTCTGGGTGTGATCGAACCCGCAGCGGAACGCCTCAAAGTGGGCCCGGGGGGCAGGTTCGCCGCATACTCCCTTTTTTTTGATCCGAGCGGTTACCGCGAGTACACAGACGAGCATCATCATTTTTATGACGGTCGCGATCCTATCTGGTATGGGCAAATTGTCGAGAAGTTCCAAGGTTGCCGCCGCGTCCTCGACGTGGGGTGTGGGCCCGGTCTGCTGTTGCAGGCGCTGTCGAGCGGAGGCGTTGAGAACGCCGTGGGACTCGAACGTGATCCTCATTATCTGGCAAGTTGCCGCACGCGCCAGGTTCACGCCGTCGAACATGATTTGAATCTGCCCTTCCCGTTTCTCGCCTCGGCGAGTTTTGACGGCGTGGTTGCGCACCAGTCACTCGACTACCTCGCACCGATCGCGATTCGTACCGTCCTGCGTGAATGTCGGCGTGTGCTTCAACCGGGCGGTCGGCTCTATGTTGCGTGTCGCTCGGATGGTCAGGAGTCGGGCGACGTAACGCGCACGGTACCGCTCAAGCCGGATCTGCTTCGCCGGCTGCTTGAGGAGGCGGGGTTCGGAGACATCCATGTGAGCTCCGCGCCGAATGGGGTTCGTGTCGCAGCTCGCCGACCGGACGAAGGTCGACTCTGGCCGGTGCGTCGTGTCCTGCTGCAAGATGGGAATCCGCTGACGCCGTGGCAGCCGGCGACCGCGTTTCTACCGCCCACGGCGGAGGCCTGGGACAACCTCAGCAACCGCGACTTCACGCTGCTGACCAGTTCCCGTAAAGACGAGCTGCAAGACGGCGAAAACCACGTGGCCTATTACACAGGTTATCGGCGCGAGGGCGACCAAATCGCCCGGGCCATCTGCCGCGCAATTAGCCGTGACGGCATGCAGTGGCGCCGCGAACCGGAAGATCCTGTACTCGAGGCGGGAGCGGCCGGCAGTTGGGACGATGGTGGGGTCGCGGCGGGGTCGGTCATCCGCATCGAACAAGACGGCCGGCCGGCATACCTCATGTACTACACCGGTCGCCGCACCGACGGCCAGTGGGGTGGCATCGGGCTGGCGCGCAGCCGCGATGGCATCAACTGGGAGAAGCGGCCGGATTTGCTTCTGTCGATCAACCACTACGCGAACGTGGAGCATCTGGCGCTGGCGGACGTGATCCAGACCGCGGCCGGCCGTTGGTTGATGCACTGCGAGGGCTGGGTTGAGAACGCTGGTTGGGCGGTGTTCCAGGCCGAGTCGGACGATGGTCTGAACTGGCGCCCGACACAGACGGCGCCGGTACTTGATCCGGGCGCCATTCCGTGGGGCGGAGCGCACGCGGCGAATCCGAAGTGCGTGGAAGCGTCGGACGGTCGTCTTGTTCTCGGGTTCAACGCCTCTGATTCCTCACTTCGGTTCCAACTCGGCCTGGCGGAGAGCGAAAACGGGCGCGATTGGCGGCTGATCGATGTGAACCCGGTGATCTGCACAACGGGCGGCGACTACCGCGTCGAATCATTCTTCATGACACGCGATAGTTGGCGAAACCACAGGCAGCGCGTGTATTTCTTTGGTGCCGCCTCGCGATCGACGGAACGGTCGAGCCGCGTGCTGGTGGCGGAAACCGATCCGGACAGCGCCTGGGTGGCAGAACCCTGGCAGACGCAGCGCCCGGGTCTGTACCGCATCCAATCCGATCGGCTGGTAGCCGAACCCGGTGCGACGACCCGCGCCCAGGCGCTGACACGTGAGATTAAGATCGAACGGGAACTGCAGTGTTCGCTGCGCTTCTCGGCATCCGCTTCCAGTCGCAGTGGCGTCTTGCTCACAATCGCCGGCGATGAGCAGCAGTGTGAGATCGGCCTGGAAGCCGGTGGGCGCTGCACCGTGAACGGCGAGTCGTGGTTCGAGCCGGCAAGCACTGTCCAGAGTGTTTCGCTCTGCTTGCGAATTGTGTGCCCACGCGGCGAACAGCCCGAGTTTTCTCTACAGGTCTGGCACGGGGAGAAGCGCGTGCTTGAACGGCAGGAAGTCTTACCGATCTCGCCGCGCGCGCTGCGCATTGCCGTGCAGGCCCCGCCCGGCGAGCCGTCGCTCGTGGTTGACCATGTCGACGTCCGGCAGCCGCTTCTGATGCAGGTTGAGTCGTTCGGCGATGCGCACATGTACATGGGCGTTTGTGGCACGGGTGACCCGCTGCTGCCGGATGTTGACGCCGGTTCGTTTGCAGCGTCGCTGAAGCGGCATGACATCGGCCGGGCGCTCGTCATGCCTTATGGATCGAATCGCGCGCTCGACAGCTTCGACCAGATCGCTCCGTTGGCGCGGGAACGACTCGGCGTGGTCTACCCGCTTCTTCGCTGCCGACCCGTACACACCCAGCGCGCGGCTGACATCCGGTTCCGGCTCGATCAACTGGAGCTGCTTTGGCAGACCGGCCGAATGTACGGACTGAAGATCCACATGAGGCAGGATGAGATTCCCGGGGCGGAAGTGCTGGATTGGGTCGAACGACGACAGGTCCTGACGCTGTGGCACGTTGGCAATAGGGACGATCTCGATTGGCTGATCAAGAACGTCCTGGAGCGCTATACGTTTCCGGTACTGTTGTCACATTTCGGCGGGTACCCGCTGGATCGCAAACGCTACAAGCTGGCAATCGACTTGCTCGACCGCTTCAGGCAGCTTTACCTTGTTTCAAGTGTCGTCACATTCGCGGCTTATCTGCGGGCTGCGATCAAACGTTGGCCGGAGCGCATCTTGCTCGGGTCGGACTTTCCCGCCATCGACCCGACCACGGCGCGGGCGGCAATCCAGCAACTCGCCGTCCCCGATGAGAGCAAGGTACTTGTTACGTCGGAAAACCTGCGTTTCCTCACCGAGCGCGTGCAGTGGTTCCGCTGGCAGGCTTTGCAAAACCAGTCCGAGCTGCGTTTTCGTCCGTTGCCCGGCACGCCGGAAGAGGTGAAGGAGCAAGGCTTTGTTGTTGTGCCGCCGGGTGAGTTTGAGGACACCGAATTCGACCAAGCGAAGGAGTTCTGGAGCGGCTACGAGGTCAAGTCGTGGTACCGTGCCGAGAAACCGTGGGCGCGGCTGCTGGCGGATTTGGTGGCCGATCTGAAGCCGCGCAGCGTGCTCGAATTCGGCTGCAACGTGGGTCGCAATCTGGTGGCAATCGCGCAGGCCAACCCCGACGTGCGTCTGGCCGGCATCGATGTGAATCCGGAGGCTATCCGCATCGGCCGCGAGCGGACCGGGCTCGATCTGCGGCTCGGCGACGAGAACACGCTGCGGGATTTCGACGCCGGCGAGTTCGACTTGGTCTTTACGGTGTCCGTGCTTGACCACATCTCGGACATCCGCGACGTGTGCCGGGCACTCATTCACTGCGCGGGCAGGAACCTTTTTTTGCTTGAAGTGACCTTGCCGGTGGAGGGTAAGGTGCTGCGGCACTATGACCATGCCGAGGCGCGCGTGCGTGAATCAACAGGGGCGTCGTACAGTTGGCACGTGGCGAAGTACCTCGAGCCCGACCCGCGCGTCTGGCGGCTGGACTGCCGACCGTGTTACCTGCACGACGGCTCGCTGGGGCCGTACTATTGGCAGTATCTGGCGTTTCTCGAAGAGCCTGCTTCGACGAAATAGTCGTCCCTGAAAAAGCCGCACTCACGCGGCGTTGATTTCCGGCCGGCGTGGTATTCGGTGTGGAACGATCGCCCCGGCGAGCCAGGCGCGCAGCGCAAAACAAAACGTCGCCGGCAACTTCCGCGGGTTCGCGGCGGTCGAGTGCCTGAAGAAGGACCGGGTCTAATCGCTGACGTTCCACGACTTCCCGGCCGAGCACTGGGTGCACGTGCGAGCAACCAATCCGATCGAGAGCACGTTCGCGACGGTGCGGCTGCGACACCGCCGAACGAAAGGCAACGGCAGCCGTCAAGTCGGCCGATCGGCGAGTTCTTCGCACTGGGCGTCGCCCCAGCTACACCGATGCGCTGATCGTCAAAATGTACCTGTGGTTGGTCTGGCACTGCCGCCAGCCGTCGCCATCTCATTCTATTGTGCCCCAGTCAGCGGTGACAGCACGTACCAATCTGCGGAGATGCCGCTGACCTGCATCACGATGGCGACAACGAGGCCTATCACCACAAGAACACACTTGGCCGCGCGGCGGGGTCTGGCTCCCATCTGCCGCGTTCCACAGAGGATGTCGATGACCAACGCAGCGGCGAGTATGAACAGGAAGGGGTCCGACAACTCGCGAAACCGCGGCTGTGAAAACGTCAGCGACAGTAACAGCAGATACAACCCCGTGGGCAACACGATGACTGCGAAGCGTCTCCACTGGAGCACAGCCAGACAAAGACCGACGAGAATGAAGGGAGACAAAAGCGCATAATACCACTCGATCAGACCTCTCGTTCGCGCTTGCAGACGGGCGTACTGATCGCGCCAGGTAGTGGCGAGAGCCGGCTTAGCGCGACGCTTTACGTATGCCTCGAACGCTTCCGGCGCCATAAACCAGTGGGAGAACGATATAACCGCGTACCCACTAGCCTTCGCTCCCAAGAGACCGAGCGCTCGGACCCGACACAAGTCGATATAGCGCAGGGGATGCTCGCGCATCCACTCACAAGCTCTTTTCCGAGCCCAGCGGTCGGTGCCTGCCTCACCAAGTTCTTTCCCCAACTCAGGCCATGACACGTCGACCTTCATGGACCCGTCCGAGACCGCGTCATCGTTATTCCCAATATAGAGATTGATGCCCCCGGCACTGGACAGCATGAACGGTCCCATGCCCAAGCGGTAATTACGCATCAGCCACGGCGCCAGAACGAAGCCCGTCACGACGATGAACGTAACGATAGCCGAAGGTCGCCACATCCGCCGTCGCGGACTGTAAAGTACGAGCAGCAGCCAGGCGGGAAACAGATACAGTCCGGCGGGGCGGGTGAGCAATAGCAGCCCATACACCAGGGCGCTGCTAGCGACGCAGAGCAGCGCTCGCCATCCAGTGTTCTTATCAGTCAGCGCAAGGAGAAGGAGCCCCCCGATTGTCAGGGGTACGGCCAGGTGCTCGGTGAGTGTCTGGGGGATAAGCGCGAGCGTCGGGGGCGACAGGGCATGCAGAAGGCCGGCCAGCGCGGCAGCACGCACGTCCACGCAAGTTGCCGCGAGCAATACGAGCAGCGCCGATGCGAGCGCACCCAAGATGGCATTCATCGTGGCCGGAACGCGCCAGTCAGTCCCCACGTACTTGTAGAGCCCTGCCAAGAAGTAGGGGTACGCCGGAGTTCGGTACGCCGACTCCGGCATACCGCCGTGCTCCAATACGTGCTGGGCACGCCGCGCGTAATGCTTCGCGTCGCTGATGGGCGTATGCTTCGCTTGCCACACGCAGGCAACACGCACGGTCAGCGAAACGAGAAAAATCAGCAACACGACGTTCCGAAGCTTGTGAGACGATGCCTCCGGCGCTTGTCCAACCATTCTGAATCTCGTGCGCGGGCAAGTTCAGCGGGCGATCTATTCGATGATGTAGTATAATCCCGCGAATCTGCCATACATACAGTATGGCACAAACTCCTTAATTGATTAAGTTATTGTTGCCCAGCTCCTTAGTTATGGCACGGCACTCTGGTCATCCGAAATGGTGGCCGATGTCGGTGCCAGTTCCAGGTTGTGTAAGGTGAAGCCGGTGACTGAGTTGGGGCGAACCCGCGCGAAGATGTGAACGGTGCTGATATTACGCAGATCCGCGGCATCCACGGTCTCGAAGGGTCCCGAGTCCTGCCCCGGCACCAGCGTGAAGGTCATCGGGGTCGTGTCGGGGCGCTCGGCGTCCGTAAAGTGATAAACCCATTTTACCAGGTCATTTCGCCTGGAATCATAGCCGAACACGTACAACGCGGTGATGTTTTCGGGGGCATCACAACTGATTTCGAAACGCAGCGCGTCAAACGGCGGTACGGGGACTTTTACGCCGCCGTATTGTCCTCGTGACGTGTCCGCACCGCTTTCGATGCGGCATTGCAGCCCGTTCCGGCCGGGCTGCACCTCGACGGAGGCTGCGCTTCTGGACCAGTGGCTCTCCCACGATTGTTCGGATTTCTCGACCGAAACCGGGAGAAAACGAAGAGCGGAGACATCCGGGGTGGGGGTGGGTGGAGCGGCGACCTCGGCTCGATGAAGCGTCAGCCCCGCCGTCGTGCCCGGGGTCGCCCGGAGGCTGACGCGGACGTACCGGGTTCGACGGTTGTCGCGCTTGCGGAAGAAGTCGAAGAAGCCGGTGGACTGGCCCGGCAGGAAGACGAGTGTGTGCGGTTCCCGGCTGAGGTGGTCGAGGTCGTTGGCCTTCCACAGCCAGCCGGCGATGCGGCTGCGCGGGGTGGCGTAGGTTTCCACGTAGACGGCTTCGATGTTCCCGGCCTGCTGAAAACTCACTTGCAGACGCAGGGCGTCCAGTCCCGGCACGGCGAACTGGATACCGGCCGTCAGCGGCGCTTCCGCCTCGGGCTCGCCGACGATCGTGCAAGCCAGACCGTCCTCGGCGGATGTGATTCGCATCTGTTCGTCGCCAGCGGGTAAGCGGTAGTGCTCGGGTGGTTGCGCGAACTCAACTGGAACAAAGGAGTACGCGGAGACGTCGGGCGTCGGGCCCGCGGTTGCGGCGGCTGCGGCGTCGTGCAAGATCAGCCCCGCCTGTCCGGTTGGCGTAACCCGTAGAAAGACGCCGATTTCGCGCACCGCATCGCCGTTAGTTTCGCCAGAGGGTGTAAACGGCCCGTTACGTCGCCCGGGTATGAAGGTATACGTCGTCGGCTCGGAGCGGGGAGTTGCCCCGTCGCCTGTTTTCCAGCTCCAGGACGACACGGATCGACCCATGGCATTGCGGCCCTCGACAAGGATCGACTCGATGTTCTCCGGGTTCTCAAAGCCGGCAGTGAAGCGAAGTGCCTGGAGGTTAGGGACGGAAAATACCAGGCCGCCCGTCTGCCGGGCCGCCTGATCCGGGTTTCCGCCAACGGTGCAGCCCAGCCCTTCGCGTGTACGTTCCAGAGTCACGGGGGTTCGGGAATCGGCCCAGCGGTACTGTGCGAGCGGGCGGCGGAAGTCGAGCGGGGCGAACTCGTACCTGGAGGTGTCCGGCAGACAAAACGACGTTAGCTTCAGGCCGCCGTCGGAAGGGAAGACGGGAACCAGGTCGCGCGTGTCCCGTTTAGGCAGGATCATGTAGAGCGAGGTCCAACGATGTCGTTTGTCGAGGCTGGTTTCGTAGCGATCAACCTCCAGCCAGTTATCGGGGATTTCGTACGGATGGCCGCGCCAGCGGATTTCGAGACTGGAGAGGACCACCCATCCGGAGTCGGTCTCATGGGCTTCCCGGAGCGGGCCGAAGCCGCCCAAGAGACGCCGGAAATCGTTGAACTGATAAAAAGCACGCTGCGTATACGTGCCGTAGATGGTATCGACGTAGACCTTGTCGTTTTCGTCGGCATGAGTTGTGAGATAACGGAAGATGCGGCGGTGTCCCTCGCCGCGATGGGCGCCGTATTCCTGGTAGCGCCGATCGAGCGGCCAGGCGGTGACCAGGGCCACGGCGATGACGGCGAGTGGAGTGAGCACTTTGCGCCAGCCGGGTGAGAAGCGCTTGAGAATCCAGGCCAGTCCCAGCGCGGTGAGCAGGATGAACGGCACGGAGACTTGGAGCAGGTAGCGGGACGTGGGTGTGTATTTCGATGGGACGTAGATGATGTAGAGCTGCGCCACGGTCAGTAGTGCGATCAGTAATCTGTATTTCGTTTCCCGGGACAGCAAGGCGAGCGCTGCCGCAATGGGAAAAACAAGAATGATGTATCCAAACTGCCAACCCTGAAAGAGCATCTTGGAGTAGAGCAGCAACATTTTTACAGGCGGATACCTTTCAGCGATGGTCGGTCCGGACAGCGCCTTGCTGAAGTGCCCGGAATACAGGAGGAATTCGCCCGAGATGGTCCAGAACAGCAGCCCGAAGAGCGCTTGTGCTGCGAGGAAACCCAGCAGGATGCTTGCCCACCTCCACTGGACACGCCTCGTTATGATGCACCGGCAGAATGCCCAAAGCCCGACGAGGCAGAGGATGACGATCGCGTTTTCCTTGACGTATTGAAGATAGCCCAGGACAAAGCCGGCGGCGAGAAGCAGCACGGCTTGGCGAGTCCGGTCATTCCGCTCGGCGGCCACGATCAGCAGCAGGAATAGCGCCAAAAGACTCACGAAAAGGTTGTCCTGTAGCAAAACCGTGGCCATGTAGACGTCGATCGGCAGGCAAGCCCAGATGGCGGCACCGAGCATGGCCGCCGCCACGTCTGCGATCATGCGCAGCAGTAGATAGATGAACACGATGCCCGCGAGGCTGGCGATCATTGGGGCCAGCACCAACGACCAATCGTGTACGCCGAAGAGGTGGGTCGCGATCCAGACGGGCAGATTGACGCCCATGCGGTAGAAGTCTGTGCCGTTCTTGTAGGATACATCCGCGTACTTCTCGGCGGGCGAGTCGAAAAGGAAGTATCCGTGGTATGCGTGGCGCAAATCGTCGTTGCAGAATGTGCCGGAGAAGTAATGCTGGCGCAGCACCAGCCCCAGCAGGACGATGCCCGCCAGGGTGACGATTTCGTAGCGCTGCATATTGGTCTCCTGGCCGATCGTTCTCAAGCGACGATTGTGCTTCCGGCGATAGCACCATACCGTCCGTCGGCAATGCAACTCGGTCCGCGTTTCGTCGCCTGGGGCCGGCGATGCTCGATCCTACAGTGTTTGCCGGAGAGCGTCACTAAGTGAACCGGGCGGCTCGGCGGCTAGGGAGGCTGGATCGGAGCGACTTCCAGGTTGTGGAGCGTGAATCCGGCGGTTGCCCCCGGGCGCAGCCGCGCGAAAATATGGACGGTGCTGACGGCGCCCGGATTCGTTGGGCCTAGTGTTTCGAACAGGCCGGAATCCTGCCCGGCCACCAGGGCAAAGGTCGTCGGTGTCGTCCGAGGTCGCTGCACGTCCGTGAACGGGTACTGCCATTGCACTACTTCCCTTTGCTTTGAATCGTAGCCGTAGACGTATAACGCGATGATGTCTTCCGGGTTTTCAAAACTCGCGGTGAAACGTAACACGTCGAAGGCCGGGACGGCGATTTTCACGCCGCCGTACTGACCCCGCGACGCCTTCGCGTGGGTTTCGATGCGGCAGTGTAGGGCTTTTTTGACGAGTTGTACGTCGACGGATTTTGAGCTTTGCGACCAGTGGCTCTGCCAGGAACCCTCTGAGTCGGCCAACGGGACCGGTTGGAAACTGAAGTTGGAGATGTCGGGAGATGGTGCTGGGGCGGTGGTGACGGCGGCGCGGGACAGGATCAGCCCGGCCTGCGTGGCGGGTTTCACACGTAGCCACAGGCCGATCTCGCGCACCGCGGAGCCGGTGGATTGCCCGCTCGGCACGAACCGGCCTGTTCGTCGGCCGGGTAGTAGCGTATAGGTGGTCGGTTGGACCCGCGGGACGCGGGCGTAGCGCTTCTGCCAGGTCCAGCTCGTCACGGTCTTGCCCTTGGCGGTGCGGCCCACGACGTAGACGGCGATGATGTTCTCCGGATGCTCGAAGCTGACGGTAAAGCGAAACGCCTCGATAGTCGGCACGGAGAAGTTCACGCCGCCGATCTGCTTGGCTGTGGGGTTCGGGTTTCCACCTACCAGACAGTGCAGCCCGGCCTCGGTCCGCTCGAGCGCGACCGGCGTGCCTGTACTTGCCCACCGATGGGAGTCGAGCGACCGGCGAAACGTCAGGGGGGTGAACGTGTATCGCGAAGCATCGGGAATCAAGAGCGACCTCGGCGAAAGGCCGCCGTCTACCGGACTGATCGGCAGACAGTCGCTTTCCGCTCGCTCGGGCAGGATCATGAACAGGGCGGTCCAACGCGGCGGCTTGGCGGAGTTCGGGTATTCGTAGCGATAAAGCTCGAACCAGTTATCCGGAATTATCGGGGGGGCGCCGAAGCGAAAGCACGCATCGGCGGTCGACAGAACTACCCAGCCGGACTCGGCTTCGCAGGCATTCTGAAGTGGCTCGAAACCACCCAGCACGCGCTTGAAACCGTTGAACTGGTACAGGGTGCGCTGGGTCCGTATCGGTGCGATGGAATCAACGTACACCTTGTCGTCCGGGTCGGCATGATCCATGAGACAGTGGTATACACGGCGGTGCCCCTCGCCCATCGCATGTGTGTAGCGCTGCAAGCGTCCGTCCAGGGGCAGGGCCGTCGCCGCTACGACGCCCGCGACAATCAATGGGGTCAGGATATTACGCCATGTAGACGGGAAGCGTTCGAGAATCCAGGTCAGCCCCAAGGCAATGAACAGGATGAACGGGACGGAGATTTGCAGCAGATAGCGAATATTTGGCGTCGATTTCGATGGGAGGTACAGAACGTAAAGCTGCGCCAGCACTACCGTGATGAGCAACAGCTTGCACTTCAGATTCCGGTGTAGAAAAGCCGGTACGATCGCGATCGGGAGCACGATAACCGTGTAACCAAATTGCCACTGTCTATAAAACAGCTTGACGAAGTAGATTCCGCAAATATCAGCAAGTGTGTAGCGAACCGTGGCCTTGAATTGCAGGAGTTCGTACATGAACCGCCAGTACCAGAGGGCGTCTTCTTGCACGCGCCAGAACAGCAGGCCGAACAGTATCTGCGTAATGAGGTAGCCCAGGGCGATGGTTGCATAGCACCACTGAATGCGCCGCGCGGCGAGGGACTTCCAGCCCGACCAGAGCCCCACGAACAGGAGCACGATCGCGGCGCTCTCCTTGACATACTGCATGTAACCCAGGACGAAGCCGGCGGTGAATAACAGTACGAGTTTCTTTCTGCCATCGCCCTGTTCCCCGGTCACGAGCAGCAGCAGAAAGAGTGCGAACAGGCCTGCATACATGCTGTCCTGCAATAGAACCGTGGCGTTGTAAATATCCACGGGCAGGCATGCGTAGATGGCGGCAGCCAGCATGCCCGCGACAGGTCCGCCCAGCATCCGCAGCAACAGAGCGATAAACACGATGCCGGCCAGGCTTGGGATCAAGGTTACCAGGGCCAGCGACCATTCGTGCACCCCGAACACATGGGTCACGACCCAGGCGGGTAGGTTCACGCCGACGCGGCCGTAGGCAACCTTGATGTTTCTGTATTCGGTGTGCGGAAGCAGGTCGGCAAACTTTGTGTCGGGCGAATCGAAGAGGAAGTGGCCGTGAAACGCCTGGCGCAGATCGTCCATGCAAACCGTGCCGGAGAAGAAGTACATACGGAGTGAAAGCCCCGTCAGGACCATGCACGCGAGGAATACGATTTCGTATCTCTTCATGGCCACTCAGAACGTCATGAGGCATCGGTGGACGACCGGCCGGCGGAGGCGCTGTGGACGGCATCGCGGAGCGTGGCGACGACGCGGTCCTGTTCCGCTTCGGTCATGCCGTGAAACAGCGGCAAGACGATCGCCTGATCCTGGGCCCGCTCGCTCTCCCGCAGCCGGGCGCACCGCCCGGGTGGGCAGTCACATTCTCCCGGCGGTACGCCGCAGGACCAGTCGTCCGCGGCGTATGCCGGTTCGCGATGGGCACACATGACGCCGCGCCGGGTTGCGATGCCGGCGTCGAGCATGTATTGCATGACCGCCCGCTGGTTGCAATCGCCCGGCAGGCGCACGCAGTAGCTTTGGAAATTGCTACGTGCCCAGTCCGGCTCGTGCGGGGGAATGGCGCCGGGGAGGTCGTGTAGCAATTTCCGGTAGCGCTGGGCCAGTGCGCGGCGTCGCTTGATGAGCTCCGGCAGGCGCTTGAGCTGTTCGCGGCCCACGGCGGCCTGGATGTCGGTCATTCGATAGTTGAAACCCAGTTCCGCGTACGACTCGAACACGACCTGTTTCGATGCGTGACGGACCGTGTCGGGGACGGTCATGCCGTGTTGGCGATACAGGCGAAACCGCCGGTCGTATTCCGCGTTAGACGTGGTGAGCATGCCGCCGTCGCCGGTCGTCAGCACCTTGCGCGGATGGAACGAGAAGCAGGCGATGTCGCCGTGCGGGCGGCCGATTATTTCGCTTCGGCCGCCGTAGCACACCTCGCTGCCGATGGCGCAGGCGGCGTCCTCGACGACGCGCAGGTTGTGCCGCCGGGCGATTTCCACGATCGCGCGCACGTCGCAGGGCAGGCCCATCTGGTGGATGCACAGGATGGCCCGCGTGCGCGGCGTTATGACTTCCTCGATGCGGCCGGGGTCGATGTTGTACGTGGCCGGGTCGATATCCACGAAGACGGGCTTTGCGCCGCAATAGCGGATGCTGTTAGCACTGGCGATGAAGGAATGACTGGCGGTGATCACTTCATCGCCGGGACGCACGCCAACAGTCAACAGGGCCACGTGCAAGGCGGTCGTGCAGCTTGATAGGGCGCAGGCGTGCTCCGCGCCCACCAAGGCGGTGAATTCGCGTTCGAACTGCGCCACCTCGGGACCCTGTGTGACCCACCCCGACAGGATGGGCCGCCGGGCGGCGTCGGCTTCGCGCTCGTCCAGGGTCGGCTTGGCAATGGGAATGAACTTACCGGGTTCAGCCATGATTTTCTGATTCCGTCACGAGCCAGTTGTGCGTGACTTCTTGTGCAAGCAGCGTTTCCGCGTCGCGCCCGGAGCCGGTGTACCAGTCGCGCAGCTTCGCCAAGCCGTCATGCAGCGTGATTTGAGGCTGGAAGCCGAGCAGCTCGTGGGCTTGTGTGCTATCGGCGTAGAGCCGCAAGACATCGCCGGGGCGTGGTGTGTCATGGACGAGCTCCGCGCCGGGTTTGTCCAGCACGCGGGCGATTTCCGCCGCCAAGTCATTGATCGATGTTTCTTCGCCACTGCCGATATTGATCGTTTTTCCGATGGCGTCGTCGTTGGTGCCGGCCAGGAAGATTCCCCGGGCGGTATCGCTGACGTAGGTGAAGTCGCGTGTCTGGGTACCGTCGCCGAAGGCGATCATGGGTTTGCCCGCCATGCAGCGCAGCATGAATTTCGGGATGACCTCGCCGCTGTCGCCCTCATGATGGCAGCGTGGGCCGTAGGCGTTGAAGGGGCGCACGACGACGGTGGGGTAACGATAGGTCCGGTGGAACGCGCGTGTGTAGCATTCGCCCGACAACTTGGACGATCCGTAGACGGTCATCGGATAGGTCGGGTGCTGCTCGGTCATGGGTACGGTTCGGGCGGTGCCGTAGACTTCGGAACTCGAGACGTAGACGAAGCGCTGCACATCGGCCGCTCGGGCCAGCGAGAGCAGTGTCAGGCTGGCGGTCGCGTTGACCTCGTGATTCTCGTGCGGCGAATGGATCGAATGCCGCACGCCCAGGCAGGCGAGGTGGTAGACGACGTTCACGCCGGCTAGCAGCGTTGCCAGCCGCTGCTCGTCGCGGATGTCGGTTTCGGAGAAGCGTACGCGGTCGTTTAGGATGTCCTCGATGTTTTCCAGGCGGCCGTTAATTAGGTTGTCGACGATGAGCACTTCGTTTCCGGCCGCGGCCAGTTGACGCACGAGTTCGGAGCCGATGAATCCGGCGCCCCCGGTGACTAGCACGCGTTGGGTATCAGACGCCATGGACTTCGATCTCCTTGTCCAACGTTCGCCGCGGGGCGAGTTGAGTGCTGAAGGCGCGTGAGAAGCCCGATCCGCTGCCGGCGAGGCCGAGCAGGCCTGCCACGACCAACACCAGCAAGACCCAGGCGTGCATGAGCAGCGTCAAGGCCAGGGCCGCCTCGCGTGTCGCGCCCAGCAGTCCCAAAACGGCCACCGAGAAAAACTCGTACGTGCCGAGGAAACCGGGCGCGGCCGGGATCATCAGGCCGAGGCCGATCACCACCGCGACCAGCGCGCTATCCGAGAAGGACAGGGGCAACTGCACGGCGGCGGCCATCGCCCAGATGAAAGCGGCTTCCAGCAGCCAGACAACGGCCGTCGCTACGGAGAGAAGCACTAGTCGGCGTGGCGAGCGGATTGCCGCCAGGCCCTCCGTGAAGCTTACGAAAACGCCGTCCACTTTCGCGGCCACGCGTGAAAGGCGCAGCGCCCCCAGGCACACCCGCAGCGCGCGTCGACAATGATCCGGATAACGTTGGAGCAGCACAAACGCGGTAATCGCACCACCGAACACGACCGTGGCCGCCAGCACCAGGCGCGTAAGCCAGGGTGTGTCGCTTAAAAAGAGCAACGAGACGGCCGCGACGATTAGCAGAGCCAGTCCGTCGAAGACCCGTTCGACGCCGATCGTAGCCAGAGCGCGGCTCGCGTCCTGCAAGGACTTTTCGCGGCTGATCAGGAAACAGCGCAGCACGTCGCCGCCGCGCGCCGGCAGCAGAACGTTGGCCATGTTGCTGACCACGAAGACGCGCAGGCAGGCCCAGAAGCCGGGTCGGTGTTGATGCGAAAAGATCCACTGCCAGCGCAGTGCTCGAACGGGAAAGGCAATCAAGCTGAGTAACAGCGGCAGGAGCAGGTGCCGTCCGTTGACCTGGGTCACGCGTTGCCATGCTTGGCTGAGTTCGGTTTGACTGAAGACCAGCGCGAGCAGGGCAGCGCTGATCAGTATTCCGATCAGGAGCTTGGGCGAACGCAACTCGCGGATCCAGGACGCCATTTTAGTGAATGGACTCCACATTATCTTCGACGCTGGTGGGTGCCGGGATGGGTTTAGCCTCGGTGACGAAGCGGCTCGGCATGGATGCTCGTTTCTCCGTGGATGACACGTCTTCGAGCACATAAAGTGGTCGGCGTCGGGCGGCTTCCAGCGTTCGCCAGAGGTACTCGCCGAGCACGCCGAGCATGACCATCTGAATTCCGCCGATCACCAGCACGACCACCATCAATGAAGTCCAGCCGGCGATCGGTTCCTGTGCCACGAGCCGCATGCTGATAACGAAGACGGCGTAGAGAAACCCGAGGAGGCTACAGAGGGTACCGAGGTATAACATGCCGCGCAAGGGGGTGTAGGAGAAAGCGACAAAGGCGTCGGCCACCGCGCGCAACTTGTGTTCGAGGCTCCATTTGGACTTGCCGTAGTGCCTTGGCTGTTTGGTGTAGTAGATTTCCGTGCTCTGAAATCCCAGCCGGGCGATCTCGCCGCCAAGGCTCAAGTGCGCGCCCGCCGATTCGGCAAGGGCGTTGACAACGCGTTTGTCGAGCAAGGCGAAGTCCGACCCTTGCGGCGGGAGAGCCACGTGTCCGAGGCGATTGACCAGGAAATAGAAGAGGGCGGAGAGGGCTTTTTCCATGCGGGAAACGCCCTCGCGTTTTTCGCGAACCGCCCACGCGATGTGATTTCCCTCTCGCCAGCGCTGCACCAGTTGCGGGATCAGCTCGGGCGGGTCTTGTAGATCGGCCGCCAGATACACCATACATGCCCCGCGGGCGTTTTCGAGTCCCGCCAGGATTGCGACGTGGCTGCCGCAGTTGCGTGCCAGTCGCAAATAGCGGAATTCCGGCTCCTCTCGGCATGCTTTTCGGAGCAGTGCCAGCGTTCCATCCGTCGAATGGTCGTCAACTAGGATGAATTCGACCGTGATATTGCTCAGTTGCCGTTTCATATCCCGCAATCGTAGCAGCAACTCTGGAATTCCGGGTTCTTCGTTGTACACGGGTATCACGACGCTGAGCGTGACCGCGGCCGTTGTCGTCTTCTCCATCGCTGTCGTGTTCACGCCGGTGGGCCCTCGCAAGCCTGGAATACGTTTCGTTCAGAAATTGCATCGTCCTTGAAAATGGTAATGGCAAACTCGTATGGCATATAGTCGTGTCGCAAGATGATTCGCCGACTGAGCTTCCTCGCAGCCGCCACGGCCCAGCCTGGGTTGGTATGGTGTGCACCCGGTTTCTGATAGTCCACGAACGTGCTCAAAAAATCCACGCATACGGCTACGCGTGCCGCTCGCCACATGGCCGTCAAGCCGGCGATGATGTTTGTTGGATTGTCACCCACTTTCAGTTTTGCATTGAAGACACCGGAGGCGATCGCATAGTCACAGGGTTCGAGGTCTACGCCGGCTAAGGTAATATCCAACTCACGCAATTCCAGTTCAGGGTAGCGTTTACGTGCCGCGGCGAGCAGGTCGGGCACAACGTCGACCCCGATGTAGCGCCCGTGCCAGCCATGTTCCCGCAGAAAGCCGTACAGATCGGCAAAGCCACAGCCTGTGTCGAGCACCGAACTTGTTGGGTTGCAGAGGGCGTGCTCGGCCAGCACGGCGAAGCGGACTTCCTGTCGGCCGTACCTGCCCCAGCCCAGCGCGACCGGCGACACGCCGTATTCGCTCAGCCGCGCACGGTAGCGCGCGATGTAATCTTCTCGATCAAGGTCGTTCACGGGCTAGTCTCGTTTCAGCAGTTGTTGGAGGTTTCTGCCCAGGATGTTCTCTTGCTTCTCTTGACCGGTATCGTGCGCCAGGCGCTTGAAATCCTCAAGCGCCGTCCTCGGAGCAACCTCGGGAAAGTCCGAGCCAAAGACGAGCCGGCGATCGAAATGCTCCAGTAACCAGCGCAGATCGAGCTCGACGGAGCTGCCAGCGTAACGCTGTATTGTGAATGAGATATCCATGAACGCGTTTTGGCATGAGCGAATCGCGGCGGCGACCTGCAACGCCCACGGACCGGCGCTGTGCAGCAGGATGAAATTCAACGTTGGATAGCGTCCGACGAGTTCGGAAATCGTCTCCGGTACTGACTTGCGCAGCGCAGCGCCGGGGAAGTGGAACAGCGTGTCGATCCAAATCACCGGTGGGCGTTCCGAAGCGGCGATTTCCTCCAGGACCGCCAAGGCGCGCGGATCGAGCGGGTCGTAGCGATTCAAACGAGGGTGCAGTTTGAGCACTTTGAACGGCACATCGTGCAATCGGGCGCGGAACTCGTGGACTGCATCGTTCGGCGTCGAGTATGTCGCCGGGTTGAAGGACATGGCGGGCAGGAGCCGCTGGGGGTGCCGTCGGCAGACGTCGAGGACGAACTCGTTGGGGATGTAGTCGGCGAGGGCAACGACGACGGCCCGCGTCACGTTTGCCGCATCCATCTCGCGCAGCAGTCTTGCCTCGCTGGCGTCATGGTCAGTGTGAAACCAGCGCCCGTCCGGCGTAACGTGCGTGAGCGAGTCGATAATCATCGTCTTGGCAGTCCGAAATCCCACCTGTCGTTGACAGCGAATTCACATCTGGCGTTTCAGGAATATCACGAAACACTGCGAGAGGTTTAGAGGAATCAGAGGTTTGACAAAGGTGTCCAGCAAGATGCGCCAATGTTGTTCGGCTTCTGGCGCCTGGCCGTTCTTCCGCTCAAAATACCAGGCGATGTGGTCCTCGCCGTTGTACCCCTGAACGCCGAGCACGTCCAAACCTCCCTCCAGAAACAGGCTCTTCCACTCCTCCACGGTGCGAAAATAGGTCAGTCCCTCCTGGCCTTGTTCTTCCGATTGGCCGTAGGCCAGCGCGCGCCAGATCGAACCTGCGTAGTATTGATTCGGCACGATCACCATGGCCTTGCCCGTCGGCTTGAGGACGCGGCCCATTTCGCGCACGGCGGACTCCGGCGTGTCGAAGTGCTCCAGGCTCCCCAGGTTCACGCAATAATCAAAGTGCTTGTCCGGGTAGGGCAACTCGTACGCGGAGCCGAGTTTCAACTCCGCGCGCGGCGCTCGCGCTTTGGCGAAATCGAGCGCAACGGACGAAAAATCCACGCCGTGCAGTTCCATTCTCGGCGCGGTTTCCTCAGCGGTTTCGAGAAAGAAACCCTGCCCACAGGCGATGTCCAGCAGGCGCAGGCCCTGACCGGCGCGCGGGATGTTGAGCCAGGTGCAGAACGCAGGATAATCCTCACGGGGAAATCGCAACTCGTCTTGCTGATGCAGTTGATTGTAAGCCTGTTGTCTTCGCGATTCTTCATTCATCCATGCCGCTCCCTGCCAGTCGGTCGCCTCGTCGCCCGACGTCGATAATCGAATCAGCCTTCAGCGCCTGTAAGATCAGACAGAGTATATACATGCCGCGTTCGGCCGTCCATGTAACGAACCCGAATCCGCTCGCTCGCCGCGTCCGCCATTCGCATCGCCTCCTCAAGATTCTCACCGCGAGCCACGATAAAACCGGCTCGGTCGGCGGTGGTGCGCGGCAGGTGGATTTCGTCGCCGCGCTCGACCGTCAGGTCCACGTCGATCAACGCCGCGCTGTCGCGCAGCTCGTCGGGAATCTCGATTGATTCGACCACGCCCGGCGGGAGAATCGCGAATCGATAATCCGCCCCCCGCCGCGCCGTCGGCTCAAAGCAACGTGGTGCCAGACCGCATGCCATTCGACAGTATTCGACGAACTCGTCGACGCCGCTGACGTGATGCGCGATCTGGGGTGTATGCCCGCCGCCGCAACGTGCGCCCAGCTCCATCAACACCGGCCCCGTGTCGGTCATGCAGAACTCTATGTGCGCTACTCCGCGCGTCAACCCGAGCGCCGTGACCGCTTGATCGCATATCCGAGCCGCCAACTCTTCCTGCTCTTGTGAGAACTGCGCCGGATACTGCACGCTGAGATCGACCCGATAGGGTGCCGGCGACTTAACCTTCTGGCTGATGCACAACACCGACGTGCGCCCTTCCCAGATCAAGACCTCCGCGCTGTGCTCGGTTCCCCGCAGACGTCGCTCGATCACCACGGCGCTGCCGTCCAGGCCGCCCTCATCGGCGAACGCAAAGGCATCGGCGATCTCGCTCTCCGCCTCGACGATTCGCACGCCGCGCGAACCGCCGAAACTCTGATCAGGCTTGAAAACCAACGGAAGACCAAGCTGGGAAACCGCCTCAAGGGCTTCTTCCGCGGCCCGAGCGATTCGATACTCGGTCGTAAAACGCCCGAGCGGCTCCCAACAACGGCGCATGGCAGCTTTGCTGGTGGCGTTGGCGGCGGCTTCCGTGGATATCGAGGCCAGTCCCAAACGCGACGACAACTCCGCCGCCGGGCGCACGCCTGCTTCGGCCATCGAAACCACGCCGTCGATCCCCTCCGCGTCGACAATCGCTTGCTCCAACCCGCCCACGTCGATCAGATCGATCGGCCAGCTTTCATCAGCGATCGCGAAGCCGGCGGCGTTCGGATTGCGATCCGCCACGATCGTCCGGAAGCCCGCCTCGCGCGCGGCGCGGATCGACGGTAGGTTGTAGCGGTTGCCCCCCAATATCAGCAGACGTTTCCCGGTCATGTAGTACACACTCAGACAGGCGCCGCCTTATCGCTACGCGTGCTTCCGCCTCCGTAGTCACTCCAGCGGCGACAACAGACGCCGGTGTATCTCTTCGATTACGCGCCGCACTCGCGCCGCTCCCTGTTTGTCATAATCGAACACTACTCCCCCGCGGCCATCAGCCAAACCGATCACGCGCGTGGGATTGTTCACACTGTCGACTATAATGTCTCCGTCACGGCCGATTGCCCCACCCGCGACCACTGGTATGCCTCCCAACTCGCTCCAACCCAGCGCCTCCTCGCACACCCGGGCCGATTCGTGCGCCTGCTCCAGCGCTCCCGAGAGCGCCGGCCAGATGTTCACGCGAATCAGGCGAGCCCCGTGCCGCCAGATGACGTCCAGCGCCTCGGGCATCAGCGAACCGATGCCTGCGTCGATCAGGTAGGTCTCCGGCGACAGTTTCGCAACGTACTCGGAACCGAACCAGGCCTCCTCGCGCGGCCAGGCGGCGACCAAGCGGGCTCGCTGAAGCCAGTCCGTGAGTTCCGGAGCGTCGCTGTCCAGAGTCGCGACCGGCAGCCGCGCCGCCTCGTGCGCCAGATAGGCGAGCGGGTCGGCCGTAGACCCGGTACGGCCCGGGTCGCAGACCAGCGCCACTTGCGCCCCACGGTCGGCCAGGCGCAGCGCCAATCGCCGGCTCCGCGGGTGATCGCCGGCAATCACGATCGGCACGCCGTCCACAATCTCCTCCAGCAGCCGCACGATCTGGTTCTCCACGGCATCCAGCCAGATGCGATCGTCGGAGTACGTCAACAATCGGCTCTGCTTCAGGCATGCGCGGGCGAGCCTGCCTGGGGACTCGGCGAAGGCGGACTTCCGGTCCACATCGAGGAGAATGATGTCGACAGCGCCGTCCACGGCTTCGAGCACGGATGAAAGCTGCGCGCTGCTGCCGACCGTTACTGAGCCCATCGTGTGAGCGGTCATTGTCTGAATGTTGCCGGAAACGGAGACTTCCGCGAGCGGTCGGTCGCTCAATACCACGTTGAGTGCGGAGAACTGTCCCGCCTTGACCGCCCGGGCTCGCAAGGCACGCCCCAGCGCCGGCAACGCGTCCATTCCATGCACATTCTTGCGGTGGACGAGACCGAAGGCTGGAATCGAGATGACCCGCGGCATCTTGGCCGCGGCGAGTTCATGACTCAGACGCTCGAGCAAGTCGTCCGGCGCGTTGACCTGATCTTCCTCGCAGAGCCGGACGATCAGATCGCGCGGGTCGATTCCGTGTTTTTCGGCATATTGCCGCACCTTGGGCGCGAACGATGAGTGGAAGCAGGCGTAGCCAGAGGTGATCGCCAGCGGGTCGTATCCGCGATTCTGCATCAGGGGTCGAATCAGGCCGCTGCCGATATCCATCGTGGCCATCAGGTCGATGTGCGGGAGCTCTCCCCGTTTCTTGAGAATTGCCACCAGTCTCTCGGTCGTCGCGTTACCGGCCGAGCGGCCCATGCCCTGTAGTGACGAGTCCACCAAGGCCGCCCCCAGCTCGACGGCCCGCAGGCTGTTGGCCGCGCTCAGCGACAGGTTGTCGTGCCCGTGGAACCCCAGCGGAATGTCGGAGACATCGCGGGCGGCCTGGAAGTAGACGCTCACCTCGTCCGGAATCATTCCGCCCGCGGAATCCACCAGGCATATCAGGTCACCGCCCCACGATTGCACCCGCGCCGCGGCCTGCCCGAACTCGGCTGGTGTGACCGCGTAGGACTTCATGGCGTTGTAGGACACGAGCATGCCCAGTTCTTTGGCGCGCGCGATGAACGGCTCGGCTCGTTCGACCTGGGTCACGTCCGTTCCGACGCGGACGAAGGACATCTTGTACCTGGCCGCTAACTCCAGGTCGCTCTCGCGCCCGATGCCCGGTATGAAGAACATCCCCCAGCGGGCGGTGTGCAGCGCTTCGGCCGTCGCGGCCAGATACTCTTCGTCGCTGGCCGCGGCATGCCCCTTGCCGGCCTCGGACGCGTGCAGGCCCAGTCCGTGACCAACCTCGATCCAGCGGAACCCCGCCGCCTCCAACGCCGCTGCAATGGTGGCGGTATCCTCGGCGGTAAACTGGAAGTCGATCAGATACGATCCGTCTCGAAGGGTAACCTCTAGGACGTCGGAGCCGGGTTGGAAAGTCGCCACTGCCGTACCTCCTGCGCGACGGCCGCCAACTGATCCTCGGTCAACTCGGCGAACATCGGCAACGAAAGCTCCTCGCGACCCAGTTGCTCGGCGACCGGGAAGTCGCCCGGCTTGTAGCCCAAGTCCCCGTGCACGGGCAGCAGGTGAACCGGGTCCGGGTAGTGCTTTCCGCTCTGAATTTCGTGTTCGCCCAACGCCGCCTGTAGCGCGTCGCGATTGGGCGAGCAGATTGCGTAGATGTGGAAGACGTGCCGCACGTCGGGAGACACCGCCGGCACCGTCACGCCGCTATTTGCCAGCAGCTCCGTATACTGCGCCGCGTGGCGCCGCCGTGCTTCCGTCCACTGTTCCAGATACCGCAGCTTGACCCGCAGCACCGCGCCCTGGAAACCATCCATGCGGTAGTTAAACCCCGGCAAGACGTGCTCGAACTTCTTCTTCTGACCCCAGTCCCGCATCATGCGGATTTTCTCGGCCCGCTCGGCGTTGTCGGTGACGACGCAGCCGCCTTCGCCGTAGGCGCCGAGGTTTTTGCCGGCGTAGAAGCTAAAGCAGCCCAGGTCGCCGATGCTGCCGGCGCGACGCCCCTTGTATTCGGCCCCGTGCGCCTGGGCGGCGTCTTCGATAACCATAAGATTGTGCCGCTTGGCAATATCCAGAACCGGGTCCATGTCGGCCGGCTGGCCGTACAGGTGGATTGGGACGATCGCCTTCGTCTTCTCGCTGATCGCGGCCTCGATCTTGGTGACGTCGATGTTGTAATACTTGGGATCACAGTCGACGAAGACCGGGCGGGCTCCGGTGTAGCGAATCGCTGCCACCGTCGCGACGAAAGTCATCGGCGTAGTGATCACCTCGTCACCCGGACCAATGTCCGCGGCTAGCATCGCCATGTGCAGTGCACTGGTTCCGGAATTAACGGCGACACCGTGTTGTGTGCCGCAATAGTTTGCGAATTCCTTCTCAAAGGCGCCGACCTCGCGCCCGAGTACAAATTGACAGCTTTCGAGGACGCCGATCAAGGCGGACTGAATCTCGTCTTTGATCGTCTGGTACTGGGCTTTGAGATCGAGATATGGGACCATGGTGTCAAAACTCCGGCTTCTGGATGACAAACAAATGGAGGAACTTGGTCGGTCTGTGCAGGCGGATACGTTAGTACAGCACGGAGCGCCCGTCCACGAACTCAACTAACAAGCGGATGTTAGCTTGCGCGTGTCCCTTGTCAAGCAGACGCGGCAGCGCCGCCAAGGTGGACAGGCCCGTCCCCAGGCTTCGGATTGGCAGCCAGCGTGAAGGGCACGCTTCGACGGCCGGCGACGGCCGCTACCTCGACCGGACATTCCCACCACTGCGACAATCTCGCCTGAGTGACCTCGCGGACCTCATCGTAGTACGGGCTCGTCAATTCCCGCGGCAAGGAAGCCCGCGCGTCTGGAGCACCCTCTGATGAAAGCCAAACGCCGTTTGTGCCTAGCCTAATGTCGGAAATCGGCGACTCGAAGCGTAGATCGACCAGCCAACTCGCCGATTTGATTTCGTGCACTTCGAGCGGTGACGGGAACTCGATTTCCTGGACGATCGCGCCGGGAACACACGCCTGGTCCGGTTCCCAGCGATACCAGCGTGGGGCAGAGCCGATCCGCACATAGGAGGCATAGAGACCAGCGAAGAGCACTACCGGTACGCATGCGGCTAATGTCGCGCGGCGCTACCCCATTGGCGTGATTCGGCGCCCTCCTAGTGCTCCGTCACAGTTGATCCGATGGATCATCGTTGATTGGGTGGCCCATCTCTTTAGAGGTGGGGGACGCGAATGTTCGGCCGACTCGTGTCCCCCACGGCTGAAGCCATGGGCCACCCATCCATCAATTGAGGTGTGACGGAGCACTAGGATGAGTGAGCTTCCTGATCTCGCAGCACTCATGCCGTGAGCGTCACTGACGTTCACGGTTTAATCCGCGCCGGCAATGTCCGTTGGCAGCTCCACCGGCCGGCCGCGTTGTGCCATCGATTCCGAGGCCGCTTCGAGAATGCGAACGACCTGGAGACCGGCTTGGCCGTCGGTTTGCGGGCGCTGGCGCTTTTCGATGCAGGTGACGAAGTGTTGTGCCTCCTCGCGAAGCGCTTCGGTCATCGGAATCTGCGGCGCCCACATGTCGCCGGTGCGGTAGCCGATCAGGATTTGGCGCCGGCTGTCCGGGTCGTCGTTGACGGTGATGCCTTTGTCGTAGACCTTGACCTTTTCGCTCGGCTCGAGGTCGTCGTAGACGATCATCTTGCTACTGCCGCCGATGAGTGTTTGCCGCACCTTGGTTGGGGCCAGCCAGTTGACGTGTACGTGTCCGATCAGGCCGCTGTCGAAGAACATGGTCAGGTAGGCGACGTTCTCCGGCGCACCCGGGACATGGCTGACGCCGGTTGCCGAAACGGCGACAGGTTGTTGCGGAAGGACGAAGTTCATGATCGACAGGTCGTGCACGGCCAGATCCCAGAGGACGCTGATGTCGTGCTGGAACAGGCCGAGGTTAACGCGGACGGAATCGTAGTAGTAGACGTCGCCGAGTTCGTTGGCGGCGATCAGATCGTGAATCTTTCGGACGGCGCCGGTATACACGAACGTGTGATCGACCATCAGCGTCAGCTTGCGTTTCCGGGCCTCGTCGATCATGCGCAGGGCCTGCTCCGAATGTGACGACATCGGCTTTTCGACGAATATATGCTTGTCGGCCTTGATGGCCTGGAGGGCCAGCTCGAAGTGGGTGGAGACCGGCGTGGCAATCGCCAGGGCGTGGACATTCGGGTCATTGATGAGCTCGCGCGGGTCGCTGGTGGTTTTGATTCCGGGATAGCGCGCCCCGGCTCGCTTAAGTTGGTCCTCGGACAGGTCGCAGATGCCGACAAGTTTGGACCCGGGCGCCTCGGCGAAGTTGCGTGCCAGGTTTGGGCCCCAATAGCCGTAGCCGATCACTCCGATTCCGATCATGGTTTCTCCTTATGATCTTTGGCCGCCCCGACGACCCGTGCGGGAACGCCGGCGACGGTCGCTCCGTCTGGAACATCGCTGATCACCACCGCGCCCGCCCCGACCAGGGCGGCCTGCCCGATGGTGACGCCGCACATGATTACTGCTCCGCTGCCGAGCGAGGCGCCGCGTTTGACGCGTGTCGGCACCACCTCCCAGTCAGTTTCCGTCTGTAATTGCCCGTCGTCGGCAGTGGCGCACGGATAACGGTCGTTGATGAACACCACGTGGTGTCCCACGAAGACTTCGTCTTCAATTGTCACCCCCTCACAAACGAAGGAGTGTGATGAGACCTTGCACCGTGCGCCTATCGCTACGTTTTTCTGAATTTCGACAAAGGCACCAATCTTGGTGCCATTGCCCACCCGGCAGCCGTACAGGTTAACAAGGTCGGGCTGGAAAACCTGCACATCCTTACCCAACACCACATCCGGGGCGATCGGCATGAATGATTCCAATCTTCTTGTGCGGATATCTTCTAATGCATTGCCACGCCTAACATTGCGGGTTGTAGACTTCGGCCCACCGCGGCCAACGTCGGCACACGAATACCTCACGACAGCCTGCGTCGGGCACGGAGACACGATGCTACCCGCACGTTTACGTGTGGCGGAACACTAGCAGCGCTTTATACCCTGTCTTGGCAAGGGATTCAAGCGGGAACCATCAACTCAATTGCAGGGGGCCCGGTGGCCCAGGGTGGGCCAAACACCACGGCCCCCC
>JAUWNI010000094.1 GCA_030612705.1 Phycisphaerae bacterium
CGTCGGCCCCCCGCGGCCGACGTCGGCCATCGGGAGGCGTTCGGCTATCTACGTCGGCCGCGCGGGGCCGACGCTACCCGCAAAACACCCGGACAACGTGGTCAAGCGCCGCGCAACCATGTTAGTATCCCTCTCGCCGGGCGTACCTTGCCGGCACGCTGTGAATCACAGCGTTGCGGCAACAGTCCGAAACCCGCGTCTGATGGCTCGCGAAATGAACGCAACGAAACAGAACGACACCAAACCGCCGTCTGGGCGGCATGGATCGGCTCTGCGTGCTTATGCTCTCTTGTTCCTGGTGTCGCTCGCGGTTCGGCTTGTGTTTTGGCTGCCGATCTCGTTGTCGGGCATGTCGCCGATGTATGACGAGGGGGCGTACCTCACGCGGGCGGTGGGCTACGGTAACATCGTGACGGCATACCTGACCGGAACGCAGCCGACCGAAACGGACCTGACGTGGGCCTATCGCAACGGGGGCTGGCCGCCGCTGCATCCGCTGCTGGTCGGTCTGGCCTTCGCGATCTTCGGGCCGAGCGTGGCGCTGGCGCGGCTGGTGGTCGCGCTGCAATCGGCGTTGACCACGTGCGTCGTTTTCGCGCTGACGGCTCGGCTGGCGAACCGACGCGCGGCACTGGTCGCGGCGGGATTGCACATTATCTATCCGAGTTTTATCGCATATTCGCACCTGTTATGGTCGGAATCGACGTACGTGCTGGCGAGCCTGTCCGCACTGTATTTCGCTGTGCGCGCGGCCGACACCGGGCGATCACGCCGACAAATCGTCTTCACTTTGTTGTGCGGGGTACTGCTCGGATTGGCGGGTCTGACGCGGGCGGCGGTTCTGCCGTTGTTGATCGTCGTGCCGGCGTGGTTGGCGTGGAAGATCAAACACCGCGCGCGCCGAGTGATACTCCCCGCCGCCGCCTTCGTCGTGAGCATCCTGATATTGTCACCCTGGCTGACAACGCTTTGGGCGCGGGAACATCGTTTCGTACTGCTCTCCACCGCCGCCGGATACAACCTCTATCTCGGAAACAACCCCTGGTCACGGGAAGACCAGGCCCGTCCGCAAATCCGCGCGGCGTTGGAAGCATACATGAACGAGCACGACGTCAGCCGTGACGAAGCCGGCCGGGCGCTCGCGCTGAAACATATTCGCGAGGATTTCACCGGTTTCGTTGGACGGTCCTTTAAGCACGCTCGCGCGATGTGGGTGCCGGACTGGTATGTGCTGCGGCATGTGCTGTATGCGGCCTACCCGCCGATGCCGAACGGAGTCGTGCTCATCTTGCTGGCTGTATTCACCGGCGGGATAGTGCTGCTCCTGGGCTGTGCGGCGTATGGGTTCGTCGCTCGGGGAGTTGAATTCAATCACCGCGGTCTGCTGCTCGCGTGTATCTTGTTCGGAATGCTGCCCAGCCTGCCGACTATCGCGAACAGCCGAATGACTTTCCCGCTGCTCGCGATGCTGCTGCCGGCGGCGGGCGTGGGACTGGCCGCGTTCGTGCAACGCCGGGCGTGGGGCCGCGGCGTGATCGTCCTGGTTGTTACGGCCGCGGCATTGTGGGTGCTGAATCCAAGTCTGCCACACGGGGCGTTCGGCACGCGAAATCAGGTCTCCACGCACTACGCCCCGGCGGCGAGCTGGTTGAGGCACGTCTTCGGTGCAAGGAACGTCTCCGGCAAAGACCGCATCCTCGTCCGCTACATCGGCGATGACAGACTGGTCTCCGTGCGGCTCTCGATCCTGACCGACGGCCATGTGTTTCAGGACTCGAACTCGCGCGAGCTGACCTGGGCCAACCCGTTCCCCGGCGACGTAATACGAGTCGAAATCATCACGCCGAACGCCACGACTGGGCCGCCAATCGTACAACTCACGCTTCCGACGACAAACCAATCCGCAACCGTTCGACCGGTTCAACCCGACGCCTGGCGACGCTGGAGTCCTGCCGGGATCGACGGCATCGAGTACATGTGGCTGGGATCAGCCGGGATTCCCGACGAGCAGGTGGCGCAATTGCTTCAGAAATCGGTAGAAAACCAGTCTCATAGAGTTACAACCGCTCGGTAATCGACTTGCCCTGCATGAAGAGCAGCAGGTAGTCGCGGCCGCCGGCTTTGCTGTCGGTGCCGGACACGCTCAAGTCATCGCGAAACTGCGCGTCCGCCAGAATGCGTCGGCAAACGCAATCACAGTTGATTGCCATAATGGGACAGGAGCTCAGCCAGATCTGAGAGGTTGATGCAGCCGTCGCCGTCGAAGTCGGCAGATTCCGAATAGTCCGGGTGGCCGACGCAGGTTCCGTAGCGGTCGAGAAAGTCCGCGAGATCCGATCCGTCCACGTCGCCGTCGTCGTCGAGGTCCGCGATGAGGTGTATCTCGAACACGCTGAGTCCGGAGGAGTTGTTCGCGGCGTACACGTATTTCCCATCTAGTTCGATGCCGCTGGCATAGGCGGTACCGCGAAAGTGTTCGCCAACCAAGCGTGGCTCGGTCGGATCGCTGACATCAATCACGGCGAGCCTAGGCAGCATATAAAGTCGATTATTCGCGAAAGCGAGATCCACGACGTTCGGACCATACTCGAGCGAAAAGTCACCGAGCCATGTTGGGGTATCCGGAGTGGACAGTGAAAATATTTCGACACCCCGGCGTCGACTGACGAAGAGCAGATCGCCCGCCACGAGCACGGAGAACGCGCCGGTTGGGCACTCGATGCTCTCAACCACAAACGGATTCTCAGGGTCGGACACATCAACCACATGCCACATATGGCTGAAGCCCCCGGCCACGTAGACATATGGATATGCTACGTCGACGCGATCGGCTCTATCCACAGGGCAGACTCCCCGCAGCACTGGTGATTCCGGTACCGAGACGTCGACGACGGCAACGCCCGTGTCGTACACAGCGACGTACGCGAAGTCTCCGTGGACGGCCACGTCAAACGCACTGTTGGGGAGCGGCAGCTCGGACAAGACGTCAAGCACACCGGAATCTCCGACATCGGCGAGCACCAGGCCACCGGGTTCGCTGGCTCGCGCTATGTAGGCTCGATCGCCGACGGTGTGCACACGCCAGGCACTGATGTCGAGCGAGTGCTCCCGTTGTGGACGAGCGGGTGTGCTCACATCGATCACCTGGATGTCTCGTCGGCGATATCCCGTCAGGTACGCATGTCCGTTGGAGATGTCGAGGGCATGAACGTGCGCTGCCCGGTCGTAGCGGCCGATCTCGACGGGCGACTCCGGCGCGGAGATGTCAAACGTCGCGAAACCGAAGTACCAGTTGGCGATGTGCAGAGTGCCAGCGGTGGCAACCATGGCGTGCACCCAGCCGTCGACGCGGACCGGATCATGATGAATGGGCTCGGCAGGGTCATGCACGTCAATTGGGTGAACCGACGATGCCGACGCCGCGTAGACATAGCCTCCCGATGCAGTGACGCGCGTACAGCCCGAGTAGCCTTCCAGGGGGCATGTCCCCATGAACATCGGCTGACCGGGATTGGATACATCCCACACATCGAGACGATGCAAGTCGATGGCGTATAGCCACGTGCCATCGTACGTCACCTCCGAATAGCGGCGCTCAATGTTGCGAACGAAGTGCGGAGTCCTTGGGTCTGACAGATCGAATATGTCGAGGCCGGCCCACGTTGGCACATACAGATATCCGTCGACCTCGGTGACATCGAATACGTACCAGCTTGTGTCGGTCGAATCGAGAAGCTCCGGATGTGCTGGATCGCAAACGTCGTATGTATGCAGCGCGGAGTCAAAATCACCGGCGTAAGCGTACCCATTCAGCACGACTACGCCGCGGCATTCGACGCCCGACGTGTGGCTTCCGCGAACCGTGATGTTGTCCGGTTCCGATACATCCAGGACGTGAAGGCCGTCATAGAACGTGACAGCATAGAGCAAGGGCCCGTCGACGAAGATGTCACCGACAACGGTCGGCAGCGGCTCGCTGTGTCCGAGGAACGTCGGCTCATCCGGCGACGATACGTCGAGCACAACGACGCGCGGGCCGATCGCCAAGTAAGCCCGGTCGCCCACGATTTGAACGTCGTTCGAACAACCACCCCAATGGCCGATGCGCTCCAGCGTCAGCTCCATGCCACCACGCGTGGCGAAGGGGGTCGACGCCGCGGCGATCAATACGGGTACCGCGACCCAGGTGTTTCTTCGTTTCGGTGGGATTCTCGATGGGGCCATCGCCGTTGCCTCCGCACAGGAAGTCCGATTTGTCCGGCGAGACACACTTGCATGATACCGCGCGAACACTGGCTTACAAGCGAGCATTTGGCGCTCTTGGCGCCTTGGCGGTTTCCCAGCCGGTATAGGCCGTCGGCCGCAGGGGGCCGACGCTACAGCCGCTCGGTGATGCTCTTGCCCTGCATGAAGAGCAGCAGGTAGTCGCGGCCGCCGGCTTTGGAGTCGGTGCCGGACATGTTGAAGCCGCCGAAGGGTTGGACGTCGACCAGTGCGCCGGTGCACTTGCGGTTGAAGTACAGGTTGCCGACGTGGAACTCGTGTCGGGCGCGCTCCAGCCGCATGCGGTCGTTCGAGAATAGCGCGCCGGTCAAGCCGTACTGCGTGCCGTTGGCGATGTTGAGGCAGTCGTCGAAGTCCTTCGCCTTGATGATCGCCAGCACCGGGCCGAAGATTTCCTCCTGGGCGAGGCGAGCGTCGCGGTCGACGTCGTCGAAGATCGTCGGCGGGACGAAATAGCCACCACTCGGCGGAGGTGCGATGCCCCCCGCAAGCTGTCCACTAGGACCACCACCAAGGAGTAACCGGCCTTCTCCCCGACCAATCTTGATGTAGTTGTTGATCTTCTTGTATGACGCCTCGTCGATCACCGCGCCCATGTGGAAATTCTCTTCGCTGGTCGTGTCGCCGACCGTGAGCGGCTTGGCTTTCTCGACGACGCGTTTGATCACTTCATCGTAAATATCCTGATGCAGGATCGCCCGTGAGCAGGCCGAGCACTTCTGACCCTGGAAGCCGAAGGCGGCGGTTACGATGCCGTCGGCGGCGGCTTCGAGGTCGGCGGTTTCATCGACGACGATGCAGTCCTTGCCGCCCATCTCGAGCACGGAGCGCTTGAGCCATGTCTGGCCGGGTGAGATCTTGCCACAGCGTTCGAAGATGCCCAGGCCGACTTCCATCGACCCGGTGAACGAGACGAAGCGCGTGGTCGAATGCTCGACTAGAAAATCGCCGATCTCGGCTCCCGAGCCGGGGCAGTAATTGAGCACGCCCGGAGGCAGGCCTGCCTGCTCAAAGATTTCCGCCATGACCGCCGCCACGACGGGCGCGGTGCTGGCGGGTTTGAGCACGACGGTGTTGCCGGCAACGATCGCGGCACTGGTCATGCCAGAGCAGATCGCGAGCGGGAAGTTCCAGGGCGGAATAACGACGCCGACGCCGAGCGGGATGTAGAGCAGCTCGTTGTCCTCGTTTGGGAAAGGCGTGACCTCTTGCGGAGCACCGAGGCGGACCATCTCGCGGCCGTAGAATTCGAGGAAGTCGATCATTTCGCAGACGTCGGCGTAACCCTCGATCCAGCTCTTGCTCTCCTCGAAGCACTCCCAGGCGGTAAGCTCATAGAGGCGCCGGCGCATGATCGCAGCCGCCTTGAACAGGATGCGGGCGCGCGTCGCGGGCTTGACCCGCCGCCAGGATTTAAACGTTTCGGCGGCGGTTCTGATCGCCTGCTCGGCGTGGTCCTGACCGGCCTTCGCGACGTAGCCGACGACGGTATCGTTGTTGGCCGGCATGATCGAGATGATCTTCTGGTCGGTCTCGATTCGTTTATCGCCGATACGGAGCGGATACGTACGCCCGAGCTTAGCGCGGACGTCTTTGAGGGCGGCGATCATCTTTTCGCGCGGGCCGGGTTCGGCAAAGTTGACATACGGTTCGGGACGATACGGCATTAGCATGGCGACCAACCTCCATTCGAGCCAAGACGCTTGAAATCGCAGAGTACCCCACGGCACGCTTCGCTGGCGTCCGCGGAATCGGGAATTATAACGTAGATCGCACCGAGTGACACATACACCCTTGTGCTTGGCAGCGATTCCGCAAGTGTGGTTCGTCGGTGTTGATGGCCAAGGACTTACGTACGGCTAGTCCAAGTTACGTGGCTGCGGCAAATTTTGGATTTTTTTGGGCCATGCGGCACAGTTCTTGTGTGCGTGCGGGGGTTCTTTGGATCCAAACGGCGTGTAGTGAAGACCTTGGAGCTTGAATTGTAGTCTGCAGATGTGCGATCCTACGGTGGCAAGGAATGACAAAGCGAGGGATCGCACATGTTTTTGCGTCGCTACGAACGCCGAAAGAACGGTAAGAGGCACACTTACTGGGCTCTGGTTGAGTCGATTCGTACCGCGCGGGGTTCCCGTCAGCGCATCGTCGCGTATTTGGGAGAGCTGAAGAAGAAGGAGCGAAACGGCTGGGCTCAGTTGGGTCGGCGTCTCAACGGACAAGGCAAGCCTCAGCCCTCGCTGTTCGATCCGCCGCACTACGATGATCCCACCGACGACGAACCGGTTCTGGTCAAGCTGAAAGACATTCGTCTCCAGCGTCTGCGGGACTTCGGGGATGTGTGGTTGGCGTTGGGACTGTGGCGGCTGCTTGGGCTCGATACGCTGCTGTTTGAGTTGATGCCGGCAGGCCCGTCTGTCGGTGACGTGGGCCCGCAACCCGCGCTGGAGTGATTGGACAGCCATGTCCGAGGGCTGTTATCTGCTGCGGACGAACTTGACTGCCGTCGATCCGTCCACGCTGTGGAAGCGCTACATCCAACTGACCGAAGCGGAGTGGGCGTTTCGGATCACGAAGGACGAGCTGGAGATACGCCCGATCTGGCATCAGCGGGAGAAGCGCGTGTTGGCGCACATCCTGGTGTGCTTCCTGGCATACGTTTTGTGGAAGGCGCTGGCGCAGTGGATGCACCGGGCCGGTCTTGGCGATGCCCCGCGTACGCTCATTGAGGAATTCGCCAAGATCAAAAGCGGCTATGTGGTGCTGCCGGCCCAGATGGCGGACGGCAGCCACCGTACAATCTACCTGCGCTGCGTGACCACGCCCGACGAAGCCCAGAAGGTCCTCCTCAACCGGCTTGGTCTGAGGCTACCCCAACGACTGCGGCGCGTCGACGAGGTGAAGCAAATGTAGTGAAGACTTTGCCCCAAAACTGGCCTTGACGCCATCCTCAGGGCCGATGTCGCCTCGAAGCTCCGTAACTTGGGTTAGTGGTGTCTCCCCACACTCGATCGGTACGTCGCCGGTCACCTCCGCCATCGCCGAGCACATGATCTCGTCGATGCGATTGGCCTCGGAAGTGTGGTCGGCGTCGATGGGGAATTCGATCAACACTTCGTCGTGGATAAACGCTACGACGCGGTATCCAGCCGATACCAGCCGAAACAGGGCCGGCTTGGTTCCATCCCCGGCCAGGCCCTGAAACGGCGTGTTCCGCGACTGCGTATATGTGACTTTGGCGCGGATGCGGCCCGTCAACGTCGCCACGACCCTACCACCGAAAAGCCGGTCGGATAGACCTTCGCTCCCCTGCTGTGCAGCCAACGCACCAGCAAGCTCAGGGCGTGTGTTCAGTTTCTGAAGACCGGTCCATGTCCGTTCGAGGAAGTCTTCATTATATGGCCCACCGTCGCCGCTTCGGCGGGTACGACCGCGGGTCACGTTCCTTACGTATAGCGGCAACCAGTCGGGGCGTTCGCCGTCGGTTGACAATTCTGCCCAGCACGCCTCTTCGCTCGCGCCGAGGTTACGGGCCAGGTTCGCCATCAGATTCTCTTCGAGATACAGCTTCAACTCCGGGTACACGCGGGCAGCATGAGGCATTGACGAGCGATCATCACTCCGTGAATCCATACGTCGTAATCGTGCTGCGCTGACCGCCGAGGCGGCGTCCCTTCACCGGCCTTTGAATCGTCCATGCGCACCGGGAGTCAGCTCTCGCCGACGCACCTAACCCGTCATCTTCCGTCGCGGTGAGCGCGGATGGAGTTTCCGGCAGGGACAGGTCCCCGCGGGGTACGCCCTGATCTTCAGGGCGCCGCGCGCGTAATCACCGTGAACTTACGCTCCCAGTGAAGCGCCGAGCAGCCCGAAAAGGAAGTTCAGCAACTGAGCGAAGAAGATTGTGAACAGGTCGAAAAACCGCATCGTACGTCTCCTTTCAGATATCTCCGATTCCAAACGGGGCTCGCCCGGTTTATCACACGACGCGATCGAAGTCGGCGTCTGGGAGTCCGAGCTTCCACTTGGCCTGCTTGATCGCGCAGTAGCACGTCGGGACGACGAAAATCGAGATCAGTGCGACAAGCATCCCGCCGAAGACGGGCAACGCCATCGGCGTCATCACGTCGCTGCCGCGACCGGTCGTCAGGAGGACGGGCACCAAAGCGGCCAGCGTCGTGAACGTTGTCATCAGCGTGGGCCGAATGCGCCGCAGGCCGGCCCTGACCACACGGTCCTCAATCTCTTCGTATCGTTTGACTTTGTCACGACGAAACGTTTGGTCGAGGTACGTGCCGATCACGATGCCATCATCGACGGCGATCCCGAACAAGGCAATGAAGCCGACCCACACCGCGACGGTCAGGTACATGTTGTCGTCGGGGAACGGCCGGTCCATCAGGCCGATCGTGTACAGCCAATCCTGAATCTGCGGCCACCAGTCGAGCAGGATGAAACCACCCGAGAACGCGACCGGAATCGCCAGGAAAATCACCAGCGTCAGCGGCCAGCGCTTGAACTGCATGTAGATCAGCAGGAAGTTGATCAGTAGTACCAACGGAACGAGAATCGCCAGGCGGTTCTTGGCCCGGATGTTGCGCTCGTAGCTACCGGCCCAGCGCAGGTAGTAACCCTCGGGTATTTCCAATTCGCCGTTGATGATCGCTTCGTCGATGATGCGCTGGCCGTTGCGGACAAGCGTCGTCTCGTCGGTGCCCTGATTGCTCATCGTGACGTAGCTGACGTACTTCGCGCCTTCGCGGCGGACGCTCATCGGTCCGGTCACGCGCCGAATGTCGGCGACCATACCAATAGGAATCTGTGCTCCGCTCGGCGTCGGAACGAGGATGCGTTCGAGGTCCGGCACCTCGTCGCGCAGCTCACGCTCGTAGCGGATGCGCACGGGATACCGGTCGAGGCCTTCATAGGTCGTGGTCAGGTTCTTGCCGCCGACGGCGACCTCGATGACTTGCTGCACGTCAGCGATGTTCACGCCGTAACGGGCGATGGCCTCGCGATCGATCTGGAACTCCAGGTACGGCTTGCCGCTGATGCGGATGGCGTTTACGGCCTGGGCGTTATCGAGACGCGCGCGAAGAAGCTGCTCAATCTGGACGGCGAGTTCCTCGCACCGCTCGATGCTGTCGCCATAGACCTTGATACCGATCTTGGCGTTGAAGCCGGTGCTGAGCATCTCGATGCGCGTACGGATCGGCTGGAGTTGCACGGACGGCAACACGCCGGGGAAGCTGCCCGCGGCCTTGATGTCTTCCCAGATCTCGTCCATGGTGCGTTTGCGCCGCATCCCGGCAAACTCCGGATCGTCGACCTCCGGCCACGCGTCCCGCGGTTTGAGCAGGATCATCGTTTCGAGCATGCCGATGGGGGCGGGATCGAGCGGCGACTCGATGCGGCCCAGCTTGCCGACGACCAGGTCGACCTCCGGGATCTGGGCAAACTGGATGTCCTGCTTCTGCATCACGTCCATGACGGTGTTGATCGAGCCCGCCGGCAGCACACTGGGCATGTACAGGAAATCGCCCTCGTCCAGCGGTGGCATAAACTCCTGGCCGATTCCTTTGTCGTCGAGCAGTGATTGCAGCGGCGCGAATTCGTTGTACGAGCCGGTCGGCGTCGGGGCGAGGACTGATGCGACGGCCACGTCATTGCGGCCAACGGCGTTCGCGCTGTCGAACAGAAACGCCGCGATCAGGAATACACCGACAGCGACAATGCGCTTCGCCCACGGTAGCCAGACCGGACGCGCAGCTCCCTGCGGCCGGCGCATGCCAAACGCCACGCGAACCGTGTCTACCAGAAGCGGAATCAGTACGAAGCCGACGACAGCCGCCAGGCCAAGATGCAGCCACCACGCCGCCGTCCAGGTGATCGGAGACAAACCGACCTGATCCAGCGGCCATGTTAGCACACTCAGCAGCGTGCCCCAGCCAATCCAGATGGCGAGGCCCCAAATCACCAGCGCCACCGGAACGGCGAGGAAAACCGCCTTGTGGTGCAGGATCCAGCGCAGCGTCGGCTCATACACCCAATGAATGAACCGACCGATCGGGTTCTGTTCGATCGGCTTGATGCGCTCGCGCAACGTGACGAAGACCATCAACGCCGCTGCCATACCGATAGTGATGGCTGCGAACATCGTCGACCAGCCGAGATAGGCTTCGATGGCGCTGGTGAATCCGAGCAGTCGGGGATGGATCACTCCGGCGTTGGCCCATGCTGCGGCGAGCGCCGTGCCGATCGCGACAGCGACGCCGAGGGAGAGCGGCAGGTTCGTGCGACGATTCCTGAGAAGCGCGGAGGCCAGCGGCGGGACGACTGTCAACGCAAGAATTAAGGCGCCGACTATGCAGAACGTCTTCGTCCAGGCCAGAGGTGTGAACAGCTTGGCAGCCTGCCCTTCCAGAAAGAACACCGGTACGAACGAGATCACCGTCGTGCTGATCGCTGTGAGAATCGCCGAACCGACCTCTGTGGCGGCTTCGCGAATGAGCTCGCTCCGACGCCCGCGGTCGATGATCTCACGCCGCCGTCCGCGCGCATCCGTCTCGACCCGCGTGTACTCATCGCGATGATCGGTGAGATACTGGTAGATGTTCTCCAGCATCACGATACCCATGTCGACCATGGTGCCGATGGCGATGGCGATGCCCGCGAGGCTCATGATGTTGCTGGGCAGCTTGAGGGCCTGCATGCAGATAAACGCGAACAGCACAGCCAGCGGCAGCGTGATGGCAATGACGAGGCTACTGCGGAAGTGCAGCAGGAAAAGCACGACCGCCACGATCGTGATCGCCAGCTCCTGCGTGAGCGCTTCAGACAACGTCCCCATCGTCTCATGGATCAGTTTGGAGCGATCGTAGAACGCGTTGACACGCACCCCGGGTGGCAGACCCTGTTCAACGACGTCGATCTTGTCCTTCACCCGCTCGATGACGGTGAGCGGGTTTTCGCCGAATCGCATCGTGACCACGCCGCCGACCGCCTCGGCGCCCATCTTGTCCAGTGCGCCGCGGCGGAAGTCAGGCCCGACACCGACCGTCGCGACCTGGTGCACGTAGACGGGCGTGCCGTTGTCCGCATGGATGACGATGTTCTCGAGGTCGCGGATGACGGCCGCTTCGCGATCGGCCCGGTCGGCGGCACTCCGCTGCTCGCCTCCGAGAAAGCCGACGCCGCGGACGAGTATCTCCATCCCGTTCTCTTCCACGACCTTGGCACCGACGTCGATATTGGCGTTCTTGATCGACACAACAAGACGCGCGAGCGGAGCGTTGAAGGCCCGCAGCGCCTCAGGATTTACGTCGATCTGGTACTGGCGCACGTAGCCGCCGATGCTGGCGACTTCGCTGACGCCCTCGACGCTCTCCAGGGCGAGCTTCACGTCGAAGTCCTGCATACTGCGAAGACGGTCGAGCGGGAGTTGGCTAAAGACCAGCGACCTGCCGCTGATGGGATCGGTAAAGGGCTCGGCCGCATCAACCTTCTCGGCCAGCCGCGGGTCGCTTTCGACAAGCGCCGACCGCGAGGCCGCGGTCAGCACGCCGTCCTCGGCAAAGCGCAGCCCCGGTCGATCGGGCGAATACCAGCCGTTCTCGACCGTGTACCAGAAGATCTGCCCGAGCGCCGTCGCATCCGGCCCCAGCCGCGGTGTGACGCCAGTCGGTAGCTGGCCTTGCGCAACGTTTAGGCGCTCCAGCACGCGACTCCGGGCCCAGTAGAACTCGGCATCGTCCTTGAATACGACATAGACGATGGACCAACCGAACCCGCTGGTTGCACGAATCTCCTTGACTTCCGGCACGCCCTGCAACGCAACGGTGAGCGGGTACGTCACCTGCTCGTCCACGTCTTTCGGGCTACGGCCCGTCCACTCGCTGAAGACGATCACTTGGTTCTCGGCGATGTCCGGGATGGCATCCTTCGGGTTCCGCTCCAACGCCCGCCAGCCGAAGACGGCCAACGCCCCGGCCAGAATCAACGCGAGCAACGGGGTTTGCAGAAACGTGCGAATGAGTCCGTTAATCATCGCCGGCCTCCTCCGCAGATGATTTGGCTAATCTCGCCCGGATCGCCGCGGGCAGCTTCGGGATGTACTTCTCCGGCTCCGCCAGGAACTTGTCGTCGCAGCCCCAGCAGCAGAAATAGACCTTCACGCCCTTGTATTCGATGAACACCTCGGGGTTGATCTCGCCGCCCATCACCGGGCAGTGTGTCTGCTGGGAGTCCCCCGAGCCTGCGTTGCCGGGCGTGACCGGTTCAGTGGCGCGCGCCGCATGGGCTTCGTGTTGAGCGTCGCCGAAGCCGCGCGCGGCGAAGAGACTGGGCTTGCCGGCGAGCTGCATCTGGCTGTCGATGGCGAAGTTGCCGCGCGTAACCACCCGCTCATCGCCGCTGAGGCCGGCGAGAATCGGGTAGTACTCCCGGCCGTCTTCGCCGTGCGCCAGTGGACCGACAGTTGCTTCCACACCACGATACGTGCCGGGTGCCGTCTCGACGTACACGAGCGCCCGCGCGCCGGTCTGCATCACCGCGTCGCGCGGAACGGAGAGGACGGGCACCGGATCAGTCGGCGACATGTACTGCGGCAGGTCTTCGACCCGCACCATGTCCATCTCGCAGATTGGGCAAGTATCAGGCTGGTTCGCGATTTTCCACGGGTGCATCGGACAGGCGAACGCGCCGCTTGGCGCCGGAACGGCACCGCGGCCGCCGCGACTGAGTCGTGCGTCGATTTGTGCCGTCACCCACATGTTGGGTTTAAGGCGCATCGCAGGGTTGTCGACGTGGATGCGCACCGGGACGGTCCGCGTCTTGGGTTCCACGCGCGGATCGATAAACACGATCTCGCCGGTGAACACTTCGCCTGGTAGCGAGCGCGTCATCACCCGCACTTCCTGGAACGGCTTCACCCACGGCAGATCGGCCTCGTAGAGGTCGACAAGCAGCCAGAGATGCGTGAGATCCGCGATCGTGTAGAGCGCATCGCCGGTCTTGACGTACATTCCTTCCATCACGTGCTTTTCGACGATGGTCCCGCCGATGGGCGCATGCACGACCAGGTGGGTCTGGGTTTCGCCGCTGCGCTCAACGGCCTGGATCTGGGCGTCGGTCACGCCGAGCAGCTCGAGCTTTCGCTTCGCCGAGTGAAGCACCTGCTCGCTGCTGCGTCGCGATACCGCGGTCTGCGAATCGCGGGATGCCGCGACCGCGCGTAACGCCTGGAGATACTCCTCTTGCGCAGAGAGCAGTTCGGGGCTGTAGATCTCGACGAGGTGGTCGCCTTGACTGACCGTCATGCCGGTGAAGTCGGCGAACAGCTTGTCAATCCGCCCGTCGATCCACGCGCTGGTCATTTTGTATCGCGTCTCGTCATAGCCGACGCGACCGACCGTGCGGATTCGCTTGTGCAGCAGACGTGGCTCAACCGATTCCGTCGCGACCTCAGCCAGTCGCTGGGCTCGTTCGCTGAGCTTGATGTCGAAGTCTCCCGCGTCTTCGCCGCCGGTGTCGACGCGCTGCCGCTTCATCCCGCACACCGGGCAACGACTTTCGGGATCGGAACTGCCCTGATCGCCGCACTCCGGCATCGTGCAGCGATACCACGCCTGGGGCTCACGTTCGCTGGTGGTAGGTCCACCAGGCTGGTGCTCGTGAGGTGACGCGGCTGGCATGGCGGCCACGCTCGCCGGTTTCATGCCCGGCTCATCGCTGCCGACGTACTTCGGCACCAACTCCATCCCGCAGATCGGGCAGTCGCCCGGCTCTGGCTGTTGAATCTCGGGGTGCATCGTGCACGTCCAATAGTCGATGGCGGGCTCATCGGATTGGCTCACGGGCGCGGCGGAACTGCCGAGCGCGGGCAGTCGGCTCGCAGCCGTCGACATTCGCCACGTGGCCCAGATCGCGAACGCGCCGAGTGCGACCAGCACGACCGCCCAACGGACCAGCACGCCGCGGAGTTCCTTCATCGTCACGGGGGCAGTTTCATGACTCATCGTTTGTACCTCCCGTCTGCTCATCCGCATCGGCGTCGCGGCGGAGCAGTTGCAGGCCGACCTCGCGCTGCAAGTCAGCAAAGGCGGTTTCCAGGTCCACGGTCTCGCGGTGACGCATCAGCTCGAAATGGAGCCAGCGTCGCCAGTTGTCGATCAGCGAGAGGAAGTCTGTTTCGCCGGCCTGATAGGCGGTCAGCGTCACTTCGTAGGTCTGCCGCGACTGCGGAATGAGCTCGGCTTCAAGAACGCGCAACGTATGTTCTTGTGCTTCGACACGTGACCACGCGTCGAAGATGCGGAAGGCAATCAGGTTCTCCGTCGAACGCAATTCGCTCTGGGTCGCCAGCAGTCGCTGTCGTGCTTCACGCTTGGCCGCCTCGACTCGCTGCGACCAGATCGGGATGTTCATCTGCACCGTAAGGGCCCAGTTATCGTCGCCGACTTCGCTCTTGCGATTGATCGGCGGTCGCACTCCAGTCTGCGGGTTCACGGGTGGAATGAACGGTCCGCGCGGATCGACGTAGTTCCACTCGACGCCCACCGTAACGTCCGGCCAGTACCCGAGATCGGCCAACTCGATCTGCTCGCGGTCGCGCTCGACCTGTTCGCGGAGCGCCGCCAACTCGGGATTGTGATCGGCCGCCAGCGCGACCAGACTCTCGACGTCGGCTCGGACAGTTGGCACATCGACCGGCTCCGTCGTCGGGACCTCGCGCTGCGGCGGGTGGTCCGTCAAATGATTGAGCGCCGCAACGGCCGAGGATCTGCGGATTTGGTAACGGTGCTCGTCATCGCGCAGTTTCGCGAGTTCCGTCTGCACGCGCAGCAGGTCCTGCTGTTGCACCTTTCCGACCTGATACTGCGTGTCGACCACCCGCTCCAGATCCTCGAGCAGGAGTCGATTGTCACGCGTGAGTTCCACGTAGCGGTCGAGCCGGTAGATCTGCCAGTACGCACGCTCCACGTCAGCGATGACCTGCACCCGCTTGCTGTTGAGCCGCTCGAGGGCCATTCGCGTTTCGGCGGCGGCGATGTTGCCGGCCCGTTCGAGCTTCGTCAGCAGCGGAATCGTCTGAGAAACGCCGAGCGTGAAGTACATGTCGCCGGCCGCCGTCTGAATCGGCTCGGGCCGAATGACGGTTCGTAACAGCGGGTCGGGAAGTGACGTGACCTGCGGAATCCGTTCGAGCTTCGCGCGGGCATCGGCCATGGCAGCCTGGATGTCCGGATTGCGCTCCATCGCCTCCCGAATATACCTGTCGACCGGGCGGTTCGACGTCTCCGCCGGTACCTCGTCGTCAACCTGCTGCGACGGCGAAGTACTCGCATGTCTCTGCACCAGCGTTGCGCGACGTCGGTGCCAGTCGTGGACGGCGCGGTCGACATCGTGTCGCGAGCGCTCGTACGTTGCGCAGCCCGCAGAAAACGCACCGAACGCCCCGGCGCTGATGACCACGACCAGCGCCCTTTGTGAGAACATGCCCGTGCTGGATCTTGTACGCATGATCTTTACCTCTGCGGCATGACGCCGCGCTCGGCCCCGCAAAGCGGTGCCACGGTTTAGCATGAACTGATAACTGGCACGAACAGAGCGCAGGATAGCTCGTTACGCGTTACCAGCAAAGAGATGCGCTGGCGGGACGGATCAATTCAGGAGGACAATCGTCGCGAGAAGAAGAATCGCGGGGGGCGGTCCATGTGGCCAGTGGCTGCGGTGGCCACTGTGCACCGTAGAGCCGACAGAGACCGCCTGCGGGGTTGGCAGCACAGAGGTGACGACGGGCCGCTCAGGTGCAGGCTCTGGTGCATCGGGCAGCCCGAGCGGTGTGTCATCGCAGGCACAGAATCGAGATCGGTCGGGTGCCTGTTCCTCATCCGATTCCGCGGGCACCGCCGGCACCTCGCACCCGCAGTTGCACGCGCCAGCCGGGCAACAGCAGCAGCGCACCGGCGCGGAATCCTCCCTGGCCGCCGGACTCGGAACGAATGGGATTAGCGGCCCTGCGAGCTGCGCCAGAATGAGGATCGCGGCAATCATGACTATCAGATTATAACCCACATGGGCGGAAGGCAATCCCACACGGCGACCACGCACTATGTCCGCTCGTGGAGATACTGGCAGAGGTCGTCGATGAAGGCCTGTTTCTCGGCCCCTTGCAGGGCCATCAGGTTGCCCGTGGAGACCAGGCCGACCAGCTTGCCGCCGTCCACCACGGGCAGGTGGCGAATCCGCTGGTACGACATGACGGCGGCACAATCGCCGGTCTCTCCCCTGGGCCCGCAGGTAATCACCGGCGAGGTCATCACATCCGCGACCTTCGTTGTGGCGGGGTCAAGCCGGGCGCTGACGACCCTGGTGAGAATGTCGCGCTCGGTGAACACCCCAACCAGGTCGTCACCTTTGACCACACACAGCGCCCCGATCCGGCGTTGGTTCATTAAGTTGGCCGCATCCAGCGCCGTGGTGTCTGGCGTAGTGGTTGCGACCGCGGTGCCTTTCTTGGCGAGGACATCACTAATGGTGGACATGAACTGCAACTCCTTCACCAGAACGCGAAGCAGAAGAACCGTCTCAAACAAGGGCGGCTTCGGGCCTGGCCTGGCGTGGGGGCGGGGCGACCGTCGAGGCAATCTCCGCCGCCTTGCGACCGGAGAGGAGCATCCCTCCGAATGTCGGCCCCATGCGGGGCAGGCCGCGCAGCGTGCTAACGCTCATGCCGCAGGCGATGAGACCCGGGAAGACCTCGCCGGTATGTTCGACGATCGCGTCCTCGGAGCTGTCGGCGTCCATCGGGCCCATCCCGGTGAGCTCGATCAGCCCGCGGCTGGCGAGCTTCTCCGCCACCGCTGCGTCGTGCCCGGTCGCATCCACGACCACGCCGGCCTCAAGGGAGACGGGATCCACGCACGTAATCTGCCGGGGAAGAGCGCCCACAGGGGTCCAGTTCACAACCACACCGCAAACACGGCCGTTTTTGAGCACGACGTCATCGACACTGGTCATGTTCAGGACCTTGACGCCGGCGTCGCAAGCGGAGGCGATGAGCTTGGAGCAAGCCCACGGAGCGTCCGTGACGTACAGGCCGTCTTGGGCCTCCGTGAGGCGTATGCCCAGTTCGCTCAGCTCAGTGTGAGCTGGTGCACGCACGGTAAGCTTGTTCATGAGGAAGCCGCCAATCCAGAAACCGCCGCCTAGATAGTTGTTGCGCTCGACGAGGAGCACGCGCAAACGTTTCCGCGCGAGTTCGCGCGCGCACATCAGCCCCGCAGGACCCGCGCCGACGACAATCGCGTCGGACGATACGTGCTCATCGAGTTCGCTTGCGAAACTCCGGAGGATGGCGCGGGTGACGTCTCCGTCGGAAACCGGGCTGAAAACGCGATTGGTTGCCATATCAGTTGCCTTTCTTGCTGGAGATGGACTCTCCGAATGTCGTCAGCTTCTGTCCTTTGTGAAGCGGTCAATCTTGCAGCAACCGGGGGCGCCCTTGTTCAAGCCGCACTTGGAGCACTGTTTAGCGCCGGGCTTGCAGCACTTGTCGCTGCCCTTGACCTCGCCGCACCCAGGGCAGATCACGATGTCCTTCTGGCCGGCAGGCTTCAGGTCCTTGCAGCAGCCGATCGAGCCCTTGTTCAAGCCGCACTCGGGACACTTCTTGGCATCCGGCTTACAGCACTTTGCCGTGCCCTTGATTTCGCCGCATTTGGGGCAGACGACCAGACGCAGCTCGGGCTTCTCGCCCTTGGCCTTCAGCGTAGCCACGGCCTTCGCAGGATCGGCCTTGATCTTGGCCAGGCACGGCGGACAGCAGGCGTAAATGCGATAACCCGCCACGTCGACAAAGACCTTCTTGTTGATCTTGCCGCCCATGATCGGGCACACGGTCTGAGGTTTGAGCTTGCCAGACTCGGCCTTCGGTGCATCGGACGCGGTCTGCCCTTGTTGGCGACTCGCTCTCTCCTCCTGCTGCGCCAAGGCCGGTACCACCACTAACCCTGCCCAGAACATGACACCTATTATTGCCCATCGGTTTTTCATTTCGTTTCTCCTGTATTACAAAGGGTCGGAATCTCCGCGGGCGGCGCAGATTCCGAAAAGCCACAGCAGAGCCGGCCTGTCCTCGGGCCGGACGTCCGGGCCCAGGACGGCCCGGCGCTGCTGGGTTGGGGCCAAAGCCGGCGCCGCGCGCGTGGAGTCGTAGAAGTGGGGACGGGAGGGAGGGCACCCCGCGCTGGG
>JAUWNI010000208.1 GCA_030612705.1 Phycisphaerae bacterium
GGGCGCCCCCCCCCGGCGGCGGTGGGGGGGCGGGCGCCTCCCCCCCCCGCCGGGCGGCGGGGGGGGCCCGACGCTACCCGTGAATGTACATGTGTCGGAACACCAGTTTTTTACGGCAAGGAGTAAGACCGATGGCGAAAATGCGTTATGACGTTACCGATTTGAGACTGGCTCCCGAGGGCAAGAAAAAGATTCTCTGGGCAGATCGCGACATGCCGGTGTTGGCATTGATCCGGGATCGCTTCGCCAAGCAGAAGCCGCTCAAGGGACTGCGGATGGGTGCCTGCATGCACGTCACCTCGGAAACCGCAAACCTGATGCGAACGCTCAAGGCCGGTGGGGCCGAAGTGGCGTTGTGCGCGTCAAACCCGCTCAGCACGCAGGACGCCACCGCCGCCAGTATGGTTAAAGACTTTGGAATTCCGGTCTTTGCCCGGCGGGGCGAGAGCGTGAAGGTTTTCTACGACCACCTCAACGCCGTGATCGACCGCAAGCCGCAGGTCACCATGGATGACGGGGCGGATCTGGTAAATCTGCTGCATACCAAGCGCGCCGATGGCGCCGGGAACATCATCGCCAGCATGGAAGAAACCACGACCGGCGTCATTCGTCTGCGGGCGATGAAGAAAAGCGGCATCCTCAAATTCCCGGTTATCGCCGTCAACGACGCCGACACGAAGCACTTGTTTGACAATCGCTACGGCACCGGTCAAAGCACGATCGACGGAATCATCCGCGCGACCGATATGCTGCTGGCCGGCAGCCACGTGGTCATCGCCGGCTACGGCTGGTGCGGTCGTGGCGTGGCGATGCGGGCGCGCGGGGCCGGGGCGCTGGTCACCATCACCGAAATCAACCCGCTCAAGGCGCTCGAGGCGGTGATGGACGGCTTCGACGTTCGCCCGATGGCCGAGGCCTCGATCTTCGGCGATGTTTTCATCACGGTCACCGGCGACAAGCACGTCCTGCGGGCCGAGCACTTCCGCAAGATGCACGACGGCGCGATAGTCTGCAACAGCGGTCACTTTGACGTCGAGATCGATATCCCGGCATTGAAGAAGATGTCCAAAAAGGTCGTCAAGGACGTACGCCCGCACGTGGATGAATACGTGATCAACAGCAAGAAGAGCATCCACCTGCTGGCCGACGGGCGGCTCGTCAACCTGAGTGCCGCCACCGGGCATCCGGCCAGCGTGATGGACATGAGCTTCGCGACGCAGGCCCTGGCGGGGGAGTGGTGCAAGAAGCAGGGCCGGAAGTTCGAGATCGCCGTACACGACGTGCCGACGAAGATCGAGGACTGGGTCGCCAAGCTCAAGCTCCAGTCGATGAACATCAAGATCGACAAGCTGACTCGTGAGCAGGTTGCCTACCTGGCCAGTTCCGGAGAGGGGACCTAGTGCTTTGTCACATCATAATTTTCGGGTAGCTCGGGCGAGACGCTCGAGCCACCCATCAAAAGAGGGCTGACAGAGCACTAGTGCTCCGCCAGTGTTGATCTGACGGATCATCGTTGATTGGGTGGCCCACCTCTTTAGAGGTGGGGGACACGAATACGTCCTCGATTCGCGTCCCCCACGGCTAAAGCCATGGGCCACCCATCAGGCGATGTGTAACAAAGTATTAGAACAAGCCCATAACCAAGTGTGGCACCGGCGTCCCGCCGATGAGAACGGTGGGAACCGGTATTCGAGTTCGCTATACTATGGTATGAACCGTTTAGACAGACCCATTGTGGTGGCCCTGGGGGGCAACGCGATTTCGCCCGCGGACGCGCGGGGCGACGTCATCACACAACAATTTCGTGCCTCGCGACAAACCGTTAACACGCTCGTCGATCTGATCGAGTACGGCGGCCAACTGCTCGTCACGCACGGTAACGGTCCGCAGGTTGGTGCCGCCTTGCGGCGGGTTGAGTTGACCGAGGGAGAGGTCTACACGCTTCCGCTCGACATCTGCGGCGCCGACACGCAAGGCGGTATGGGTTACATGATCGCCCAGTGTTTCAACAACGAGTTGCGCCGCCGCGGGATCGACCTGATCGCCAACACGATTATCACGACGGTCGAGGTGGATCGCGACGATCCGGAGTTCAGCAACCCGACCAAGCCGGTCGGGGCGTACTACACGGCCGACGAGGCAAAGCAGATGCGGCGGCGCTATGGCTGGAAGATGGTCGAGGCCCGGCGAAACGGGAAATACCGCCGGGTCGTGCCGTCGCCGGTGCCGCGGCGGATCATCGAAGCCAAGCTGATTCGCGAGTGCGTGGACGCGGGCGACCTGGTCGTGGCCGGCGGTGGGGGCGGCGTGCCCATTACGCGCGACGAAAATGGCGATTACGTTGGCGTGGAGGGCGTGATCGACAAGGACCGCACTTCCGCCATCCTTGCCGGCAAGATCGGCGCGGGAACGTTCGTGATCGCGACCGAAATCGACAAAGTTATGCTGAACTTCGGCCGACCCGATCAAACGCCGCTCGATCGCATAACCGTGACCGAGGCCGAGAAGCACCTGGCCGACGGGCAGTTTCCGCCCGGGTCGATGGGGCCGAAGATCGAGGCGGCGATCGATTACCTCGAAAGCGTTGAAAACCCCGACGCGCGTGTGGTCATCTGTGATCTCGAACATTTAATGGATGCGATCAAGGGCCGAGACGGCACCTGGATCGAGCCGGACTAAAAGCCGTCGGCGGCACATCGGTTACATAAGGAAATTTCAGGTCGCTGTTTACTGGTGCGAAAGGCAGGTGTGTCATGGAGGTCAGTCTCAAACGCGTTCTCTGGCCGACGGATTTCTCGGAGCTTTCGCTGCGCGGCGGGCGTTACGCGCGGGGCTTTTGCGAGCAGTTCGGCGCGAAGCTGCACATCATCCACGTGATACCGCCGCCGCTGAATGCCGATGTTTCGCTGGTAGTGCCGGCCGAGGTTCCGGTCTCGGTCTCGGAGCCGGAGATCGTCGAAGCGTCACAGAACGCTCTTGATAAGCTCGTCAAGGAGCATTTCGAGGGCTTCAAGAAGATCGTGACAAATGTCTTTTTCGGCAACGCGTGGCCGGGTGTGTGCGACTACGCGAAAGAGAACGATATCGACCTGATCGTCGTCACGACGCACGGCCGAACCGGATTGAGCCACGTCTTGATCGGCAGCACCGCCGAGCGGATCGTCCAGCACGCCCCGTGCCCGGTCCTGACGGTCAAGCATCCCGCGAAGGACTTCGTGAAGGACTAGTGTTCCGACACACGTAATTTTGCGGGTAGCGTCGCCCCCCCCCCCGCGGCCGCCGGCGGGGGGCGGCAGCCGCGCGCGAGCCACCCACGGCCGCGGGGGG
>JAUWNI010000061.1 GCA_030612705.1 Phycisphaerae bacterium
GCGATCCCGTGTCAGCGAGTGGCTGAGGAACTACGAGCAGTTCGGCTATGATGGTCTGCTCGAGGGGTATCGTCCTGGCCGTCCTGGGGCACTGACGCCGGCAAACAAGCAGACGTTGGAAGATATCATCGACAGTGGGCCGCTGGCCTATGGCTACCTATCGGGTGTGTGGACGGCCCCGATGATTGCTCAGGTCATTCACGAGCAGTTTGGCGTCGCCTATCATCCGGCGCCGGGATAGTATAGAAGTTGACCTGTTCGTGTTGGGCATGGTCGCACTCCATAGCTCTGCTGCAGGATCCCCATCGACGCCATCACCAGCCCTTGCTTAACGAGCAGGCTTAACCAACGACTCGCGATTCTTCGCCTCCTTCGGCAGAACGGACGTAAGCCGGTATGGCCAGCGTTCGTAGGAGGAGTTCCGGCTGCACCGGTTATCGGCGCGTGTCGCCCAGCTGGTGCTGGATGAAGGCTTGCTGGACGCCCAGATCTGAGCACATTTCAACCGCTGCAGCCAACAAGCCCAGCGTTGCCATCAAGCCAAATGCCTACGGAAAAAGAAGGCGCGTCAGAATGAGCGAGCTGCCGAGCTTCAGGACATGGTGGGCGGTGGTCCCGACGACAATCCACACTATGCCCCGAATAGACCGACCCCGCAGGGTCGGCCGGGACGACGAACTCCTATCATCAGCTAAACCTGCCGATTCAGACGGCACGCCTATTGCCGCCGTGTTCGACACCGATTCGTTCATACGATCGCCGGCGTTGCGTTCACGGTTCGCTGGTCGATTGCCGCTACTCGCCCTAGTCAACGTAAGGCATCGCGCTGGCAATCGGGCCAGCCAAGCGTGCCGCGAGATCGCACAGCGTTGCGACGTCCGCCTGATGATCCCCAGATGCTGTCAGTGCTATCTGCACCCGCGTCAGGTATGCCCTGCGCTCGCCGAGCAGTCCAGGATTGCGAGTGTTGTATCGCTGGAAGTCCTCCGGATCATTGCTGTAGTGGCCGTTGATCAGGTAGGTTCCCAGCACGAGTATCCTTGAGCCCAACACCCCCGGCATGCGAAATTCATATAGAATGCCTGGGATTGAGCGACCATTCGGGTCGCTGAAGGTAATCTTTTCCTGTCTGATCTGCTTACTGCCGTGCGCGGCGTAGCACACGTCCGGTCGGTGTCCCACGTTCGCCCGCGGCCGCCCCACGTAACCCACGAAAAGGCTTAGAGATCGGCCGGTCTTTTCATCGATGTATCGGCGGTTGATGTACTCATCGTCGAAATTGACAACACGCGACACCTGTGGCTCTAGGGGCAGCTCCTCGCCACGCCAGGGACCTAGTTTGAGTGGAACGTCGGTGAGCGGCCGGGCGAGCCGAGCGGCGTTAGCCACCGCCGCCTCGACCTTCGGGAGCAGCAGACGATGGCCAACTCCCGCCGTGACGAGCAGAGCGAAAGTCACGGCGCTTGCGAAGACTGCCGGTGTATGGCCAAGGTTCAATGGACGTCTGTCACGCGACATGTGATTTCACCGCTTTGGGAATCCTTTTAACAGCGGGTGTAGCACCTGTTCGCTGACGTGCATGCTGATCGCCGGTCAGCCACTTGAGCAGCCACAGCTCTACCATCACGATCAGGATCGCCATCGGCATCATTACCACGCCCGCGAAGTCGTGGAAGAACTTGTCGGCAAGCTCGCTGTTGACCGAATCGAACAGGACTACCGTCACGATGAGCCGCACCGCGTTGGCGAGTATCGCGATGGGAATGCTGGAGAGGACCACGACGCCTTTCTGCCATTGGGGTCGCTTGACCAGGAATGCCAGGACGGCGCCGACGAAGATGAACGCGGTGAGCATACGCAAGCCGCTACACGCCTCGGCCACCGCGGCTTGCGTGGACTCGTTGACATGAAGCACGTGCCCCTTCCGCACCACCCAGTAGCCGAGAAGTTCCAGGATGAAGGCGGCCGAACGGGTCGCGAAACCCTGGAGTGGCAGCGACACCGCATTGTGCACACGTCCGGGCAACGGGACCATGAGAAGCAGGAACAGAAATACCCACCCGCACCGGCGCAGAACCGACGGCCCGGAAAGCAACCAGCACAAGCTCGCGACAGTCAGCACAAGCGAGTAGCGCTCGAGGGACACGTAGTCATAGTAAAGCCCCGCGAAGCGTACGGCTTGAGCTGCTGCAAGGCCGAACAGCCCCCACCAACACACACGGGAAGGCACTTCTTTGAGCTTCTTGCGGTCCGCCCAGACCAGGTAGACAGCGACAAGGGGGACCAGTTGGCCCACCGAATAGTCCTGATTATTCTGCCAGAATTGCCACAATTCGGCCAGCGTGGGCCAGTAACTCCAGATCAATCCTCCGACCGGTAGCAGTCCTACCACCCAGAACAGCGAGCCGCGCTTACCTGTAGACTCAACGACACTCGTTGACATAATGTAGTTACGAGGGGTTCCCAAATCAGCAGCGTCGAGGCGCTGCTTGGTCCTGTTCATGTGCTGGTGAGTTCATTTGTCGGTTGCTGTGATTCCATGCCTTCAGGCGAGTCAAGGAGGGCCGGTATACTTCCTCAACGGTTGTCGCGGCGGGCGCGACATGTCAACTTGTCTCCCGGCCGTTGTAATAATGTTTGTACATAGATTGGTACGACTTGCCATCACGGGATCCCAGGAACACAGTACCGAGAAGCTGGCGGCCGCTCGCTTCCACACATGCCACCGCTTCCGTGATGTCCGTGCTGCGGCAGCGTCCTTCGCGGGCAACCAGGATGACCCCGTCTGCGTCGCGCAAAAGGATACGGGCGTCCGCCACCGGCAGAATTGGACAGGTGTCGAGCAAAACAAGGTCATACTGCTCGCGCCAGCGGTTGAGCGCCGCCAACATGACACCGTTTGCGAGGGACTCCGCGCCCGCACCGTCACGTACCCGGCTACCCGGCAGTACGCTCAGGTGCGGCGTATCGGTTGCGATGATCGCCTCGGCATCGGTAGCCTCCGCCGCCAGCAACCTCGCCAAACCGGGTTCGTTGCTGATATCCATGTATTGCGCAATGCGCGGGCAGCGCAGGTCGGCATCAACCAGTAGTACCTCTTTACCAGTAGCTGCGAAGCTTTTCGCGAGCATAATCGCGACGGTTGTCTTGCCCGCGCGCGGGCCAGCACTGGTAATCAAGATCGTGCGGCTACGACTGGTATCGAGACGCTGCAGCACCGATGTCCGCAGAATGCGAACGCTCTCGCTCTGGATGATCAGTTCTTCGGGTTCCTGGCGTCTACCCTCACGGACGTATGGCAACAGGCCGAGCACAGGTGTGCCAGATATCCGCGAGAATTCGTAGGCGGCCGGGGCTCTCATGGCGCGCCAGTTTACCGCCAGAAAGCCCAGCGCTAGTCCTGCGAATAGCGCTACGGCGGTGAACCGGAAAGGGCGCTTACGGTTGGCCGGCTGCGTGGGCGGAAGTGCTCGTCCCCCTGACTCGATCGAGGCCAAGTTGCCTTCAAGGTCGAGTTCGTTCATGCGCCGACGGACGGCTGCATAGGTGTCCTTGTCAGCTTGCAGCTCATCCGAATCACGCTCGAGTTGGAGCGATTTCTCCAGGCCGCTTCTGAACTGCTTGTCGGCTTCCTGGATAGCTTCATGCAGTCGAGCCGCCTCGAATTCCTTGAGTTCGATCTGCCTGGCGAGTGTCCGCGCATCCGCAACCATTTCGGTTCCCGAATCCTGCAGAGGGTCGAGCGCGAGAGTGCGCCGGCTCGATTGCTCATCCAGGAAGTGCTCCATGTCCCGGAGTTCCTTCTCGTACGTCTGGACCCGATTTTGCAGCTCCGCAACCTCGGGGTGCTGCGGTCCCAGACGATTCAGTCGGTCTTTGAGATTCATCTGTGCTTCGGTGAGAGTGCGCTTACGCCTGTTCCACTCGGCATCCATGCGGTAGTGCAGCTGATCGCTGCTTTCGTCCGGGACGTCATTTTCTGCGCCGCCTTTTTCTTGCGACATCTTAACGAGTTGCTCTTGTTGCCTCTTCAGTATCTCGATTCCGAGCTTGATTTCTGCATGGCGCGCCTTCCACTCCTCCAACCAGGTGCCGCGCCTCGCCAGATACTGTTCCACTGTCGGAGCTTGAAGTTCCTTGACCACGTCCTCTCGACGCCGTGTCTGCTCTTCGATCTCGTTGCTCAGCAGCCTTCCCATGGGTGTGAGCCTGTGAAAGACGCGTTCGCTCTGCGCACTTGTTGTTTCTTCGTTGACATACTTGAGAAACACGTCGTGGAACGCGTTCGCGATGATCGCCGCCTCCTGCGGGTCATCACCCACCACAGTAACGTCAATAAAAGTTGTTCCTCGCCGTACGGAGACCTCGACTACCTCACTGAGCCTTTCGTAGTGCCCAGGGGATTCGCCGAGCAGGGGCTTCTTAGGTTCTCGAAACCACCGCGTCTGCTTGACATCGGTATGTGCCAAGACACGATCCAGAATCGGCTGACTCTTAATCCATGCCGCCTGACTGTTGAGGTACGCGCCGCGGGTACGCTGATCGCCCCGGGGCGGGTATAGGATCCACTCTTGCGTCGGAGATACGAATATGCTCGCGGTCGCACGGTACTCCGGCTGAAATGTCATCCACGTGGCCGTCGTCCCTGCGCCCGCAACCAGGAGCGCCACCAGCAGGAACGTCCCTTTGAACCGGGTAATAGCCCCGAGCGAAAGCCTGCGCGTACTGCCCGAATCTTCCGGCTCACCCATGACCGAAACTACGTCCTGCGGAACGCCTCTCGTCGCCACGACTGGAACCATACTCTGCTTACCCCCGGCGCGTTCAGGCGTCTGACTGACGTTATTATCGTGCTGACTTGGCTGAGACATCACCTCTCTCCAGGTCCGCTCCGGTACGCCGCCTGCTGACGGGACGGTCGTTGCTTGCGTGATCGCGTTCGCCCGACGTCTTTACGGCCCAGTTTTTCCCGTCGCGATCGGGCCTCCCACCCATCCGCGAAATGTGCTGCGATCTCAAGGTGGGCGGTCTGGTCACCGGCCGTTCATGTGCCTTACGCAGCCTGTTGGCCGGGATCAACCACGTCACCGGGACAGTCCAGCGGCCGGCCAGCGTCAACAGGGTTGCCAGCATGATCTTGAGGTCGAGCCAGACCGACAGGTGCCGGACGTAAAGCATGTCGTAATGAATCCACTGGTGGAAGTCGCCTGTGGACCGGTCGTGTCGGCAAAGTTGCCACAGACCGGTAATGCCGGGCCGCACCGCAAGTCGAGCCTCACGCCAGGGTATGCAGATCTGGTTCTCGCGGAACGGCGAGGGTCGTGGGCCAATCAGGCTCATCTGCCCCAGCACGACGTGGAACAGCTGCGGCAGCTCATCGATGTTGGTCACGCGCAGCCGTCGTCCGAGCCACGTAATCCGCGGGTCGTCGTGCAGTTCGAACTGCGGTCCGTCAACCGCGTTCTCGCGGTAAAGGGCCCGTTGCTGACGATGGGCGTCGGACACCATCGTGCGATATTTACAGCAGCGAAACGGCTTGCCGTCCTTGCCTTCGCGCTCGTGGTAGAAAAACACCGGCCCCCGTGACGTTAACTTGATCACCACCGCGGTCAGCAGCATCAGTGGCGACAGCACGATCAGACCGAGAAGTGCCGCCACGCCTTCGCCCACGCGCTTCACGGCGATGTATGTCTTCCGTCGCCATTCCCTATCACGCCCCCTCGTGGAATGATTCGTAGACACGACGCGAAGCCGCTCTGGGGAACTGCCAGTAAGTGATTCCGGCAACGGTTCGTTCGTCGGTACCGGCCCGCTTCCGTTTTCTCCGCAAAGCACACGGCGTTGCGAAGTCGTCTGTTTCGGAACGACGACTCCGGGAGCCACCAGGCACTGAGCCAGCAACGTATTTCGGCGGACGTGGCTGCCCGCACCAACCAAGACCGGGCCGATGAGCGTAGCATTGTTATCTACGCGAACCCCTTCTTGCAAGATGACCGGGCCATAGAGACGGGCCGTTGGATCAACCCGGCAGCGCGGCCCAACCCATACGCCCGGAACGGGCACGTCGTATTCCGGTGGGGGAGTACGGGACGTTAGATCGCTCAGGTAATACTCGCATAGTTGCAACAACCCGTGTTCCTGATTCAGATCAAAGACACCGGTTTGCAAGTCGATGTCGCGGCTAATCACTCCCCCCGTGATCAGTGATTTGCGAAGCATCGTCAGGTCGCGCAGCGCGGCGTTCGAAACTTCCCGCGCAGCGCTGACGGGGATCAATGAAGCAACCACCGCGCGCGTCCGCAGCCAGGTTACGCCATCATAGTAACGCTGGATGCGCCGGACCCGCCCTTGTGCGTCGAGTTGCACGTATTCCTTCGTGCCCCGTCGGCTTCTTTCCATTGCGACCAGGTGATGTGCCCCGCGCGATTCGGCTGATTCCCGTACCAGCTCGCGAAGACCCGCGCCCTCCATCGGAAAGCACCGCGGATCCACAACCAGCAGCCAGTCCGACGGCTCCAGTCGGTCCAGCATCTCGTCGATGTCATCGATCGATGTAACATCATCAATCGGCGCCCCCGCGCTCCGCACGCACGCGTCGTACTCAGAATCCACGGCGAACGTCGTTAAAATAGTCAACGCTTCGTCGGTGGCCGCCACGACGTGCTCGTACGCGCAGCCGAGAAGCGTTCGCGTGCTCATCGGTGTCAGGAGCACGGATCGCGGCGTACCGTTACCTTTAAGGTATGCGGGTCGCGCGTCTATCAGTGCGGGGTAAATTGCCATGGTTAGAGAGAGACCGCTTGTGCTGGAGCCGCGTCAGATGATCGAACCGCCGGCACGGCCGTCGGTTGTACCTCGTCCTCCTTCGGTGGGCGGGTACTAGCATCGTCCGGCAAAGCCGGGAACATCGACGATTCCAGACACGATGCGGAGGGAAGTTGCCGATGCCGATCAGGCTCGGCGGCTAAGGTGGTGTGCAACAGGATCGTTTCGGCTTCGACGTGAACCGCGTCACCCAGCACGCAATTATTCACGGCCGCTCCCCGTTCGATCCAACAGCCGTCCCACAGTACCGAATTGCAGACCACCGCGCCGCGCTCGATGACGCACTGAGCCCCGATCGTTGTCGGCCCGACAAGCGTCGCCCCAGGCGCGATCGTCGTGCCCGGCCCGATCAGAACCGTTCCCACCAACCCGTCCGGCGACGAGACGCGAGCCGATTCGTGCACGATGCTTCGGCCTATGCGTCGATAACCCGGCAGCGTTCGGCTGTCGCGCATAAGCCGCTCGAGAACCCACGCATTGACTGCCAGGTAACTTGTTGCGTCGGTGACACGCGGGCACGGCATCGGCAACGTATGCGTCCGAACGTGCATACCCTGCTCATGAAGCCGTGGGAGCAGCACTTCCTTGACGTCCTGATAGCCGGTCTCGGGAATGTGCTCCAGGACGGAGCGGTCGAGTACGTAGATGCCGACCGGGACGAGCCGTGTTTCGGAGCCGTTCATGTTATCGGGGTCGCGGGCCGCCACGATGGTCATCGCGGCGTTTGAACGCGCGTGCTCTTCCAGCACGGCGCGGAGGTCGCACTCCGGTAGAATCGTCCCCTCAACGACCACGAACCGCTCGGCTGCCGCTTGGCTGGCGGCATCGCGGATACAGCCGGCCGGGCCGCGCGGCGTCCAGTCTTCGTAATAATCCAGCTCGATTCCCGGCGACGCTCTTTCGGTCAGCGTTTGCCGCAGTTGCCGCGAGTCGCTGTTAGCGCAGATCGTCACATCCGCAATGCCGGCGTCGCGGAGCCAACCGAGAATGTGCCCGATCAACGGCAAATGGCCCACGGGCATCAGCGCCCGCGGAAGCAGTTCATCGAATCCCGAGTTGTCCCACCGGTGCACGCCTGCGAGCATGATGCCGCAAATGCCTTTCTCCCTCATCGGATTCGCCTCCTTACGATGTTTCGCAAAGCTCTCCCCCTACACATCGAGAGCATCTCCAGTTCGTTCCCGCGGGGCGGCGACTTGACGTTTCCGCAGGAAGATACCCCCCCAAATGAAGACCAGACCTGCCAGGATCACGGCCTGTTGACGCCAACCAACACCTGGGGCGCCTATCAGGCCGGAAACGTCCGCCAGCGCGGCGATCGCGACAAGAATCGCCCCGGCGATCGCCACGACGTCGATTCGGAGCAACGAGCCGACGATGACGACGAACAGTCCCGCCAGCAAACCGGCCTGCTGCTTCCATCCAAACCCGGCGCTGCCTTGAATCCCGAATTGATCTACCGATATTCCGAGAACCACCAGAAGCAGCCCCCCGGTAATCAGCAGCGATCCAAGACTCAGCCGTGGCCGAACGTGGCCCGCGCCGTGCTTGAGGTAAAGTGCGTAGGCCGTATCAGCACAGTCAGAACAAAGATGCCGGCGGACAGGCTTACCCTCGACGTACCCTTCGAGAATGTGAACACGGACGGGCGCGCCGCAACGCTCGCAACGCGTTCTCTGCTCATCCCGTGTTGCCGTGCCCTTGTCCAAACGGTCCGCCATCTCTTGCCCGGTTGCAACCCGCGTGGATGGTTCTATGACCGTGTCGGCCGCGCGACCCAGGCTTGCCGTCAACGGCGGGTTTGAGTGCGAATCGTCCACGGTCGGCATCCCCCACAACCGGTTGGCGTACGATGAATAATCCGAGGTGCTTGGTTACTCGACCGCTTCCACCAGGGCACCGTCCACCTCCACTACCGCGGACTGCCCCAGCATCGTTACGGAGAGATACATCCGACAATGGCGTCCACGCCGGAGCACGACGCCCTCCAACCCCTTGAGTGTTCCGCCGGTGATTCGGCAACGCCGACCTTTCCGCAACGACTTGAACAGGTCGACCTGCTCCCCCGTTTCCACGACTTGACAAATCTGAACCAACTCGGAGCGCAACTGCTCCTGATCGTCGACGTCGAGAATGTTGGCAACGCGGTTCGTTTTCCACGCCGTTTCATAGGCGTCGGGTCCCCCGCAAAGGAACAGGTAACCCGGAAAAAGCGGCAACCACACGGTCACCCTGCACTTGGCGTACGTACGCTCCAGGCGAACGAGCGGAAGATAGTACATAATGCGCCGCCGCTCGAGCGCCGCGGCGACTACCTTCTCATTCCGCGCGCGAGTGTGCGCAACCCACCAGCAACCCGGCGCTTGCTTGATCCAATCCGCGCTAGGCGCGGCTATCGAGGTATCGGGTTCCACGCTAGGCGTGCACGACGGCATGGCGGAATCATCGTCTAGCATGTCCGACTCCTCGGCAGGTATAAAGGTTCCCATGCCCCATGGCAGCTATCGCTCACACCTGACGAGGTGCCCGGCAAACCCCTTCGATTCACAAACACTCGATCTCCTCACCGGCCCGTGGCTGCGGTTCACGATTTGCCTCGATGCTGTGAACCATCCGGACCAGGTCGGCCACATTGCGTGCCTGCATCTTCTTATTGATGTGGGAGCGGTGTACTTCGACCGTTTTTGTCTGGATGCCCAATTTCGAGGCAATGTCGCTACTCGCCAGGCCGGCAGCGACCAGGCGCAGAACCTCGCGCTCGCGCCGGCTGAGCTCGGCCATTCGCGTTCGAACGCCGTCATCCCGCGCGTGCGACTCCCGCATGCTCCGATCTTGGGCAACCGCGTGCTGGATGGTTACCAACATGCGTTGCAGAGGGAACGGCTTCTCGATGAAGTCAAAAACGCCGACTTTCATGGCTTCGACGGCGGTGGACACATCCCCGTATCCGGTAGTCACGATGACGGGATTGCGTATGCCGCGCGCGGTAAGCACCTTGTGCAATTCCAGCCCGCTCATCCCAGGCAGCCGCAAGTCCGCGACAATACAACCCGGGCTGTCAGGCGTCAGAACTTCCAAGCACTCACGCGCGTCCGAAAACGTGACAGCCTGTAAGCCGACCGACTCTACCAATTGCCGTAGAGCTACGCGTAGAGCCGGGTCGTCCTCGACAATAAAAACTGTTGGCTGTGATTTCATCGAATCACCCGCGCCTATTCTCTTCGGCCGCGTGTCGAATAAACACAGAAGCGATTAATACACAAGGTGTTTTGCAGGAATCTCAACAGCGCTCCAGCCGTCAGCAGGAAACCCGCCCCGCCACTTGTCAAGCCCCAATGGGTTTCTCACGCTGGATAGCATTTAAGCAAAGCTCCGCTACCGTCAATTAGGCCCCTTCTTTGGCACAAATCTTTATGCCGCAGAGAGTTGCGCGAATTGAACAACCGATCGCCCGCGTCTAATACGCTAGCGTCTTAGTAAAACAGATGTGCATCCATGCGGGAAATTGGCGGCCTTCCGGCCTTTGCGGCACCAGCTTCCGAAACATCGACCATCCCTGATGTTCCAAGACTGTCCTAGTATGAGAAGCGTTATTTCTCACGCTGAGACACTCCGTACCGCTCGCCCAACGGTGAGTAGAGAACTCCCGGCCGTACGTCCATGTGTTAGACCTTCAGCCCCTCCTGGGCTGATTACAATGTGATTCGTTGATGTCGTGCTCTAGCTGCACTACCGACAATGATTCTCCTACCCCAGAATATCCATGTCACACAGCGAAGTCTTTTCTAGTGCTCTTTTCATCCGTGAAATGCCCAGTCAGACTTGCTCCTAAGATTCCTCGCTTGGAAAAGCATAGCCTAAGTGCAACTACTATACTAGTTAGGGTTTTCCCTAATAAATGCACTTATTTGAACCTTCGCCAAGAACGCCGCCGCTATAGGAGCATAATCAGGGAATGGCGGTAATGTCAGGGTACTATAGGTATATATGCTGCATTAAACCCATATTGCCCAAGCGATAGGCCGGATAACTGCTTGCATATCCTGTACTTATATTCCAACGCATCGCGGTTGTCCTTTGCTTGCGAAAAGCCGAAGGGGCCTTGCGCGCCGGGGTCGCCCGCGCTAGGATAGAGCAGGCAAGACGATAACTCGGAAACGGAGGTACGTGATGAGGTTTTGGAACAAAAAGCTCGTCGTGGTGAGCGCGGTCGTGACAGTCGTCCTACTGACCAACTTCCTCGTGCTGGCGGATTGGCTTGATCGTCTCGGGGTGGTCGGCTGGGCGCGCTTTGTTCGTGAGGAATACGCTACCGGGACAGCGATCGCCGTCATCGTGGCTCTGCTGATATTGCTGCCAACATCCGGTCGCAGAGTTGGTGGACAGAGAGGCTGGGTTCGAAGGTGCCCGGTCTGTGAGCATGAGCTTGATGGCCGCGGACGGTATTGCGCGGTATGTGGGAGTCGGGCGTAAACCGGCATGTAGCGGAGTGTCGCTCGCATACTGTCCGCAAGCGGCACTTCTTGGCACTCACCGGTTGACTGTGCTTGCCTGCACCATTGCGACGATGCCGGCACGGATTGGTGCGGACAGTCTCGGCCAAGCTGCGATGACTGTCGCGAGTGTCGGCGAGTTTTGTGCAAGTAATTGTGCAAGAGCATTCGTGACGGAACGTAACTCTCGCTCGTTTAAGATGTTACGTATGCTCCCGGACGGCTTCTCATCCTGGAGACCGGGGTTCGAGTCCCCGTGGGGGCGTTTCTCCTTTCCGCCCGTGACGGCGGGTGACAGGGCACGGCCAATCGATGCCAAGTCGCCCGCCGTCAAAGACTTACGAAGTTCAGTGGTATGTTCGTCGGTGGGCCGCGCGAGATCCCCCGATGGATCCGTTCGGCCACGAGGTGCCGGGGAAGTGGATTGATCGCGCTGGCCAACGCCGCGCCTTGGACAAGCTGATCCTCGACCCGAACAGTTTGGTGAGCGAGACCTACGGACGCCGGGAACTGATTTGCGATTCAGTTGCCGGACCACCATGTCAACCCTCAGGAGTTGCCGAAGGCGACTCCTGACGGATCACGCAGCTCACCCGGTCAACTGCAATCGCTTGTTACGTGGAAGCCGTGGTTTGGGGGTACCTCACCTGGTTAAGGTGTCGAACCGGACATGGAACTTCCGCTCCCCATCGACTAGTGCGTCGCCACTGCTAAACATGCGGGTACTGCAAGCGATCGTCACCAAGCGCGCCTCACCAGCCCCATCAAGCTTCCGCTGAGCCGGCCGATCGGGCCAGACGCGACCGCCAGCCGCTGCCTCCGTCCCCCCCCTCCACACAGCGATGGCGCACATTCTCGATCATCCGAATCCCAACCTCCAACGCCTCGGCGATCCGCCGATCGGTCCAACCTGGCCCGCCTTCGCCAGCATCCGCTTTCAGCAAAACCCGCGCCCGCGTGATCTTGCGGGCCGCCGCTTTCCCCCAACTCACCAGCTTGATCAGCCCTTGACGTTCCTCCTCGCTCAGGCGGATGACGTACTTCTTGTTCCGAATGGCCATGATGATCCTCCATGATCAGAAAACCCAACATCCTGTTCACGGAAGATTACGCGAACGCGACGAAACCCGCACGTTTTCCAGTGGCGACGCACTAGTGCTCTGTTACGCGTGGAATGATGGGATGACATCAAGGGTGGCACAGACGTCTCGCCTGTGGAAACCTCGGGCGAGACGCCCGAACCACCCATCAAAGGAGGGCTGACAGAGCACTAGACAGAGCACTAGATTAACGAGATCGGCGTTTGTTCGGCAGGCTCCGGTGTGGCGACTGGGAGCCTGACCCAGAACGTCGAACCCTCGCCGGGACGGCTCTCGACGCCGATTTCGCCGCCGAGCAAACGCGTCAACTCCTTCGCGATTGCCAATCCGAGTCCCGTACCCGCGTGCTCACGCGTGGCGGACTGATCGGCCTGGCGGAACTTTTCGAAGATGATCGGCTGGTCTTCCTCGTTGATACCCGGACCGGTATCCACGACCGAGAGACGGACCGTGTCGGAACCGTCCCGCGCCGCCCGTAGCGTGACCGCGCCGCCTTCCGGCGTATACTTGACCGCGTTCGATAGCAGGTTGAACAGGATTTGCCGTACTTTGCCCCGGTCGGTAATCATGATCGGGAGACCGTCTTCGACATCCAGCGTAAGCCGCAATTTCCCCTGATCGGCTTGCGGCCGCATGAAATCGATCATCGTGGAGCAGATTTCCTCGACGCGGATGCTTTCGAGACGGAGATCGATCTTGCCGGCCTCGATTTTCGCGAGGTCGAGCAGGTCGTTGATGATTTCGAGCAGGATTCGCCCGGAGATCAGGATGTGCTCCAGATACCGGGCCGTACGGGGGTCGGGTTTGGAATCAGGGCTCTCGCGGAGCAACTCGGCAAAGCCAATGATGCTGGTCAGCGGCGTGCGCAGTTCGTGCGAAACGTTCGCGAGGAACTCGCTTTTAAGGCGGTTGGCTTCGTAGAGGGCGACGTTGGTCTCCGCCATCGCGCCCAGTTTTTCGTCGAGCAGCTTGTTCGCTTTTTTCAACTCATCCTGCGAGGCCCGCAGCCGTTCGAGCATGTTGTTGAGGCTGTCCGAAAGCTGCTCGAATTCATCGCCGGTCCGCACGGTGGAGCGTTCGTCGAGGTTTCCGTCGGCGACGTGAATGGCGACGCGGCGCAAGTCGTGGATCGGCGAGAGAATAAACTTGGTTGTAATGATGTAAAAAACCAGGATCGCGAGAACCCCGGCCAGCCCGCCGGACGCGATCAGCCAGAGGCGGTTCCAGAACAGATCCGCGGCGCCGCGGCCGACCGGTAACGTGACGGTGATGATCCCGGCAAGCTGGTTTTCGACGTAGGGGCGGGCACTGCCCTCGCCGTGACAGGCCAGACAGCTTTTCTTGACGCGGACGGCGTGGGCGTAGAGGAAAAGCCGGCTCTCACCCTCGAGCCGGTTGGTATATGCGTGCTCGCGATTCGGGTTCAGCACAAACGAACGCAGCGCTTTGCCGACGAAGGGGTCGGTGCCCTCCCGGTTCAGAATTGACTCGGCGTCTTCGACGTTCGCGGTCAATTGGACGAATTGGGGCTGAGCGGGCAGTTCCTCGGAGAGGAAACTGAATTCCTTGCTGTGGATCGAACCCCTCCCGCTGCCGCCGGCACCCGGACTCGCCATTGCCAGGCGGAAGTAATCGTCGGCGATGCGCTGGGCCTCGCGGAACGCGGGCTGTTCGAGCACGAGGTCTTCCATCAAATACCACGGCACGTAGAGCGCGGCACCAATGATCAGAATCACCGCGGCTCCGAAGAGGACGCGGTATTTGACGGCCAGCGATACGCGTATCAACCGCATGCGCAGTTTCCAGGACTTTTTTCCGGCGGGTTTGATTATACAGGGACCGAGGGGCTAAGGGACCAAGGGGTGTGAGCATCACGAAAGTGCGCGGCGTCTGAATGTCATTCCGGCCGTGTCCGCCGACGGTGGACACGCGGAGGAATCTGGCCCAAACCCGAGTCCCGGCTGGATTCCTCGGCGCTGCGCTTCTCGGAATGACAAGTTATCGCCGCAAAAGTCACTACGGGGCGGGAATGACGTAACGGCCGGCGCCTCGCCGGCCGTAATAGGCCGGAAACGCCGCCCTGGGCGTACGGCCTGCGAGGCGCAGGCCGCTACATGACTCTTGCGGCGGACTGTTAGACAGCGTCGCGCGACTTTCTCTTCACAGTTTCTGCCGGCGATTTGGTTTCCGGCGGGTCTGACCATATGATAGCCGCCGTTGTGCGGCTGCCGGGCGTCGCGCCGGTACTGTAACGCATGCTTGAAAAGCGTTTGCTGGAATGAAGATCCACACCCGAACATTATGAGCAGACATTCAAGACTCCCGCATTCGTCGTGCTTTATTCTGCTGCTTTCTTCCGTGGTCCTTTGCTTTCCAATCTGCGGTTGCCATCAGATGGTGCGCCGGACCGACCGCGACGTGGCAAAATTGATCGAGCAGCACCAGCGCGAGTCGCTCGGTTACAACAAACCGGTGTCGTTGGGTGACGCCGACGCGCCCCCGCCCAAAGCCGATCAGGCGGCATACGAGTACAATCCCAGCCCGAGCACGAACGAGATCCCCGAAGGATTCGAGGTATCGGAGGATTGCGCGGCAGATACGCCCGCCGATGTCCCTGGCAAAGTTGCCACCACGATGGCGGCGTGTGCCCCCGCGTTGCAGCCCACCCGGTTCCGCGAGAAGGTATTCACACTCACGGACGCCTTGGCTTACGCACAGCAGCATCGCCGCGAGTACCAGACCGCCAAGGAAGACCTGTATCTCGCGGCGCTGGCGCTAACGCTCGAACACCATCTGTGGACGCCGCAATTCGCGGCCAGCTTGCGCGGCGTGTACGGCAACTACGGGGAGATCCGCGACTTTGACCAGGCTACTCGTTTCGTCGCTGATCTTTCCGTCGCGCAGCGCTTGCCGTACGGCGGCGAGTTCACGGCTTCGATGATCAGCACGCTGATACGCGACGTCGGTCGCAGCATCACCGCCTCGGAGAGCAGCCAGATTCAGCTCGGGCTGGACATCCCGATTCTTCGTGGAGCGGGGCATGTGGCACGGGAAACCCTGATCCAACTCGAACGAACGTTGACGTACGCGGTCCGCAGCTTTGAGCGTTTTCGCCGGCAGCAACTTGTGAGCGTGGCACAACAGTACTTTGATCTTCTGGCATCAAAACAGAGCGTTGTCAATGCCGCCGACAGTTTGAAAGGAGCACAGGAAGATCTCTTACGAGCGGTTGGATTTCAGAAGAGGAATATGGGCACCGTTCTCGAAACCGGCCGCGCTGAAACGCGCGTGCTCCAGCAACAAAACAGCCTTGCCATACGTCGTGAGTCGTTCCGGACGGCAACCGATCAATTCAAGATATCCATCGGGATGCCGGTTGATGAACCGATCGGTCTGGATGACCTGGAAACGATCAAGGATATCGAGCGGCAAATCGAGGAGGGGAAGTACCCCCTGCTTTGTCAACTGCCACCGGCCGCCAACAAGGAACAGTGGGCGATTGACGTCGCGACGCGGTACCGGCTTGACTTGTTGACCACTCACGACCGGATCGACGACGCCAAGCGCGGCGTGTCAATCGCCGAGAACGCCCTGCTACCTGATCTGGACTGGACGTCGTGTCTGACGTTCGACACGGACCCGGAGCATTACAAGCTGGGGGCGTTCGAAGACGCGCGGGCGACGTGGCGCAGCGAGGTCGTGCTCTCGATGAGCGATCGGTTTCGCGAACGCAACACCTACCGGACTTCGCTGATCGACGTGCATCGTGCCCGGCGCAACTACACCGCTCAACTGGAACGCATCCGAGCCGAAGTGATGCGCACGGTTAACCAGATCCGCTTACAAGAACAAGTCGTCAAGATCCAGGAGCGGAATCTGGAAGTCGCCAACACGCAGCGTGAATACGCGCGGCATGAATACAATCGTGGAAACATGGACAACCGAGATCTGGTCGAGGCCGAGAACGACTACGTCCGGGTGCTCAATTCCTTGAACCAGGCTAAAACGGCCCGCTGGTCCGCCCTGCTCAACTTCCGTCTGGCCACCGAGACCCTGCGGATCGACGAGGAAGGCGTGCAACACGAAGATCCGGCGATGCAGCCGCCGACAAGTTCCCCGTCCGACGTGACGGATACACAGTAGTATTATGCGGGTGAGTGTAAAGATTGCATTTATGACGTGCGTCCCTGACGGTGCATCATCATCTCGGCGGGCGTTTCCGGCGTGCGGGCAGTCCCGGAGGGACGAAAGACAATAGCCCAGGGCGTAAGCCCTGGGATGTAAGGTTGTCCGTGAAATGAAAGCCCCGGAGGGGCGACAGAAACGCACGTGGGATCGAAATCCTTCTGCCGCCCCTCCGGGGCTTGAATCAATAGGGGCACAATCTCCGGGGGCTTACGCCCCCGGCTACTGACTATCGCCCCTCCGGGGCTAACAGTCTGCCGTAAGTGTCACTCCAGGGCTGAAAGCTGATTGCTGATCGCTGATTGCACATCGCTGAAGAGTTACACGATCACAACCCGTGTGTCACGGCTGTGTTGGGCTGGTCGAGGCTCGTTCGAGGAACTGCTGGTACTTGGGTCTCAGGTCGCTGTCCAGGATCTTGATCTTGGCGTCCTTGACTAGCTCGATTGCGAGCTTGCCCATCGCCCGCGGTACCGCGCGCTCGCGCAGGCTCTTTTCCACCTCGGCGCGCTGGTCTTTGAACCGCGCGTTGTCGACCGGGAGGCGACGATCCAGTTTCAGGATGTGGAAGAACTGTCCGGCGAGGACCGGGTGGGAAACGCCGCCTTCCTTGAGTGAGAACGCGGTCTCGCGGATGGCCACGGGGATATCCGGATCGTTGAATGTAAAGGGGTCCATCTGCCCGCCGCGTGCCGCCGTCTCGGGATTCCTGCTGAGTCTTCGGGCCACGTCGGAGAAGTCGGAGCCGCGGGCGAGTAGGTCGAGGGCCTGGTTCAGGCCGCGGCTGTCGCGTTGATCGATCTGGATGTGCCGCACCTGAACGCGCGCCCCGTGCGTGCGGGCGAATTCCTCGCGGAGAGTTTCCTCGGTGATTACCAGGTCCTTTTCCACGAGTTTGCGCAGGTGAGCGTTGCGCTCCATCCCGATCATGAACTCCGCCATCGATATTCCACGCTCGTCAAGCACCTGCCGCAATGCCTCGCGCTTGTTCTTCTCGGTCGCTTCCTCGGCGTTCATGCCGGCGTTCTCGGCGATGCGGTCCAGCGACGACTGATACTCGACCTCGACGTCGGTCTTCGTGACCCGCAGGCCGCGCGCGCGTGTCTCCTGCCTGGCGACTCGCAGGATGATCAGTTGCTGGAGCACGTCGATGCCGTGCGCGTCGATCAGGATATCGATCATTTCCGCCCGGGCGATCGGGTGACCGTTGACAAGCGCGACGGCGTTGCCGTCGTCCGCCCATGCCGGCGGCGGCAATAGCATCACCAGCGTAACAAATATTACGGATAGAACGGTGTGCGCAGAAATGCGTCCCGCAATCAGAGCCCGAAGCGCAAGCGAGGGTCTCGGCCAAGGCGGCGCGGCGAAAACAAGACCCTCGCTCGCGCTTCGGGCTCGGTTGCCACTCCGTAACGTAAAATTATCAAAACGTGCACCCATCAGACTCTCCTTACAAGCGAATCGGCTGAAACGGCGACCGATCCGACCTTGCAATCGTGATATTCACGCCCCTCAGTGCTCTTGCCAGCCGCCCGCGCAGCGCGTCGAGCACCAACCGTTCGCTGGCGTAATGACCGAGGCAGATCGCCGTCACACCCCGGCGGAGCAATTCCAACGCGTCGTGGTGCTTGAACTCACCCGTTACTACCAACGAATTCGGATCGCGGAAACGGCGGATGCCCAGCGCCCCGGCACCGGCGGTCACCGATTGGAACGAGCGTTTCAGATCGCCGACGCTTGTCGCGATGGACAGATCGACGCCCTTGGACATTGTCCGAAGCAACGCCGGCCCCCGTTGCGGCTTCTTCAACTCGCCGACGCGGCCCATCCCGATCCGACCGCGACCGGCGACGTGCTGCAACGGATAGAGATCGAACGCCGGCTCTTCGTACGAATGCGCCGCATACAGTGCTCGGATGACCTCGCCGACGCACTTGCGCGGAACGACCATCTCCAGCCGAACTTCGTCGACGGTTTCGAGCACCTGCTTGCGACCGACGGTTGGCCTGGTGGTTTCGTCACCGCGAAACGATCCGCGGCCGGCCAGTTCAAAACCGCACTCCGTATAGTGCCCGATCTCGCCCGCGCCGACGACCGACAAGGCACGACGCAACTCGTTCACTTCCGTCGGCGGAACGAATACCACCAGCTTGTAATCGCCGTCCTCTTGAACAGCCGTCTCCAGCGGCCGGCGCGATACCGGGTCGAACAGGTCGAGTAGCAGGTCGTTCGTCCCGCCGACGGCGACATCAAACGCCGTATGCGTCGATAGAATCGCGATTCGTGCCGCGAGCAGGTCCGGCAACAACTCCGTCGGTGCTTCCGCCGACGGCGTGACGGCGTGAATCCCCTTGAAGATCGGCGGATGGTAGACGACCAGCGTGTCGATCTCCTTTTGCAGTGCTTCGCGTGCCACGGCGTCGGTCAGATCGAGCGCAACGAGCACTCGGCGCGCGGGCCATTCGGGACGCCCCGCCAAAAGCCCGACGTTGTCCCAATCCTCCGCCCGCGCGAACGGCGCGAGCCGGTCGAGCGCTGTATATAGGTCTGCCACGCAGGTTTTAGGCGATTTGCTCCGTGCGACTTTCCGCCCGCTAGGCATGGGCACACTCCCGCTCGACGAGCTTTCCATACTCCTCGAATAGCTGCGCGGTCGTCTCGCCGGGCTTTTCATTGCCGATCGGTTCGCGTCCGACCCGCACGACCGGGATGAGCTCCATCAAGCTGTTGGTGAGAAACACCTCGTCGGCTTCGACCAGGTCTTCGTGCGTCAACTCCTGCTCGCGGATCGGAATGTCGTGCTCGACCGCCAACTCGATCACCGTCGCGCGCGTGATCCCCGGCAGCACCGGCGTATCCAGCAGCGGCGTCAACAACCGCTCGTTTTGCACTATAAAGACCGAACTGATCGACCCTTCCGCAAGCTTGCCGTCGTAGTTGAACCAGAGCGCCTCGAATGCCCCGTGGGCGTGCGCCTCGCGCAGGGCCGCCAGTCGCGAAAAATAGCTGGTGGTCTTGTGCCCGGCAGCCGGGTCATTGCACCCCTGCCGATAGCCCGGCACCAGCACCGTGACGCCCTTCGTGTAGCACTCATCAGGGTACTTTGCTCCGGGGGACGCCGTCGCGATCACGGTCAGTTCCGGCGTTTCCCGCTCCGTGGGACGAAGGTTGCCGGTGGTGACCGTCAGGCGAACGCGTGCGTCCTCGTGCTCGGACGCGCCGACGACCTGCTCGATGTTCTCGCGTAGTTCCTCCGGATCGGGCAGGACGGACCAGCCGAGCTTCCGGGCCGAGCCGGTCAGGCGATCGAGGTGCCGTTCGAGACGGAAGACTCGCCCATCGTAGGCGCGCATGGTCTCGAACAGTCCGATCCCCTGCATGAGCCCGGAATCGAAAACGCTGATCCGCGCCTGTTCCGCCGGCATCAAACGTCCGTTGAGGCTGACCCACTCACGCATGTCAACTCCGTTGAATTAAGAATTAAGAATAGCGAATAGCGAATTACAGGCACCTGTTCCCCACGAGACAATTCTTAATTCGCTATTCTTACTTCGCTATTCGCCCTTCCCAGCGCTTCCACGATCCCGCGCCCCTTTGCCAGTGTTTCCTCATATTCCTCGGCGGGGTCGGAGTCCGCGACGATGCCGCCGCCAACGTATAGTGTCGCGGTTTGGTCGTACACCTGCAAAGTTCGGATCGCGACGTTGAACGTCATTTGCCCGTCGAGCCCGAGGACGCCGACCGCACCGGTGTACGCTCCGCGGGCAACCGGTTCGAGCTCGTCGATGATTTCGAGCGCGCGGATTTTCGGAACGCCGCTGATCGAGCCGGCCGGGAAGCACGCCGCCAACAAGTCGAGCCCGCCACGATCGGTCCGTAGGCGTCCGCAAACGTCCGCAACGGTGTGGAAAACCGTTGGGTGCATTTCCACGCGCCGCGCCTGCCGAACGCGGACCGAGCCGAATTCGCAGACTCGTCCGAGGTCGTTGCGGTGCAGGTCGATGATCATCGCCAACTCGGCCGCGTCCTTGGCCGAGTCGATGAGTTGTCGCCGATAGGCGGCGTCGAGCACCGGATCACGCGTGCGCGGGCGCGTGCCCTTGATCGGTCTCGTCAGCACATCGCGGCCACGCGTGCGCAGGAACAATTCCGGCGACACCGAGCCGATCGCGCCGTTCGACCAACGTAACATTGCCGCGTAGGGTGCCGGGTTCATTCGACGGAGCGTACCGTACATTTCGAGGGGGTTCGCAACGCCGTCAAAGCGCAGCCGCTGAGCCAGATTGACCTGATAAATATCGCCCGCGGCGATGTACTCGAGGGCGCGATTAACCATGCCTTCGTAGACGCTCCGCTCCATTTCGAAGCACAAGCGTGGCGGTATTAAACGACCCCGGCACGAATTCGCCGCGACTGCCGACTTCCAGGCATCCGCTAACGTCTCCGGCGGCGATTCGGGCAGCCCCAACGCCGTACGTATTCCCGTGGCGGCAATAGCGAATGCCCGGTGCTGGTGATGATCTAAAACGATGCCGCGATCGAAGAGCGCCATCCGCAGCAATGGTAGCCCGAGGTCTTCTTGATGCGAGCTCGGCAAGCGTTCGAGTAGACGGGCCATTTCAAATCCGATGTACCCGACCCAGCCCGGCGAAACTCCCCACGTTGCCGGCGGACAGCTTGGCAAGCGCTTGCGGGCCGACCGCCACAAATCCCAGCCGTTTGCGTCTCGCGCGATAACGTTGCCATCTACGACCAGCTTCGCGGGAGAACGGTCGAATTGTTCGAGGACGGCGATGGGATCGCGGCAAATCAGGCTATAGCGGGCCGGTGACGTCTCCAGATCGTCCGTCATCGCGCTATCGAGCCAAGCAAGTTCGCCGCTGCAGGCAAACGTGTGCACCGCGACCGCAACTTCTCTCGGCCACGGAGCTTCCTGTACCGTCCAGTTGGCGTCCATCAGATCTCTCGCCGCTGACAGCCGATAATCGCGTGTTCCTACGCCTTGTCAGGACTGCAATAATACCGCGGGCACGCGCGCTTCGCGCCGGGTCGCCTCCGGCCGCGAAGAAAAGCCTTTTTCGCTCGTGTGTCGCGGATTACACTGGTACATAGCGACGATTCGAAGGCCCGTCCCCGGAATCGCGCACGAGAGAAACCGCGGATTGTACCAACCCGCGGCTCTCAGGCGTGTCTCAAATAAGAGACACCGCTACAGGAGTCATACCATGACCGCGCGCATTACTCTTTCGACACTGGTCGGCCTACTGGTTTGCGGATTCACAGTCACGCCCGCCACGGCGGCTGATTACGGCATCTCATTCCACTACGGCAGCTACACGCCGTACCGTACCAGCACGAGCTATTACAGCACCTGCTACCCGGGCAACTACGTTTATTACGGAAATTATTGCGAGCCGGCCGTTTACGTCGGCTGCTCGACGCCGCGTGCGATCGTCTACGACGACTGCTATCCAACGACCTATCGCACGACGTATACCCGCTCACGGCGCTACACACGCCCCGTGCGGCGCGGCCAGGTGTCGGTCCAATATCGTAGCGGGCACAGTACGCGCCATTATCGCACGCAGAAGACCTATAGCCATCACTATCGCAAAAGCTCGACCTATCGGCATCACTACTCGAAACCGCGGTCCGGCTTGCGGATATCCATAAACCGCAATAGCAGCTCACGTTGTCGGATCGGCGATTCGTATAACCGCCATCGCGGCACGCGTCACTATTACCGCGACCACCAGCCCCGGTACCGGAGTTCGCATCATCGGCACCACCGCACGCCGCGTGTGCGAATCATCCGCCGGTAATTCGAGCGAGCGGAATCAGCGGTTGTCACACCGCCTGGACTGCTTACAATCCACGTTTGTGAACGTGCCCCGTGTTTGGGAGAGCACGTCAAACGATGGAGAATTGCCGTGGCCGCGCGCAAGAAACGTCCGGTGATGTATGAAGTGTTCCACCCGGAACAGCAAGCCAGCGATCCGACCTTAAAGCCGCGCGTTTCCAAGCTGTCATATCAGACCGAGCGCTCGGCTCCCGCGGATGAACGCGATACCGAGGTAGTCACGAGCACGTCGTTTTCGCCGGGTCCGAAACCTGCCGTCGCCCGCGACCGCCAGGCAGTGACGATCTCCGGCTCGACGCTCACGGTTCTGATCGCCGGGGTGATCGTGCTGTTGTTCGTGGCGTTCGCGGCCGGTCGGAAGTACGAATCGACGCATCCCAGCGTAAGTCACGCGACCGAATTCACACTGCAAACCGATGATGAGAGTCAAGACCCGGCCGCCGCCGGGGACGACTCCTCCACTTCCGAGCCGATGCGCGATGAGGCAACGGTCCGGCAATCCGGCGCTGACGACTCCGCCGACCGCGCGGCTTCGGAACCCGCTTCCACCGAACGGCCACGGGTTACCTTGCAAAGAGGTTATCACTACGTCGTCGTGCAGCATTTCAATAAAAAACGACAGCCGGCGAACGCGTACGCCGCCGCCGAGTTTCTCCAAGCCAACGGCGTGGCGTGTGCGACGCTGACGGGGGCTGACATTCGTGTGATCGCGACGGAACAGTTTCTGATCAACCAGACCGATGCAACGTCGGCTCGCCGGGAGCGGAATCGCGCCGAGCAGCTCAAGCGACGGATCAGACAATTGGGGCAGCAGTACAATAAGGAATTGCAAAAGCAGGGGAAAAAGGGTTACACGTTCTCTGAGTGTTACTCGCACTTGATCAGGTAACTTGGAACACCTTTCCGGCCTGGAGCGGCAACCCAAAGGTGGAACGCGAGATGTGCGAGACGATCGAATGACCCCGGTGCGTATCGCCATCGTCGGCTGCACCGGCCGCATGGGCAAAACCCTGCTGCGTTTGGCATCCGATGATCCTGTATTCCAAGTGTCGGCCGCGCTCACGGTTGCCGGCGATCCGGCCCTTGGTAAAGACGCCGGCGTCTTCGCGGGTCTCGATTCGTTGAACATTCCCATTACCGAGCGTTGTGAAGTCCCCTGCGATGTCGTGATCGAATTCACGCTGCCGGCCGGGTGCCGGGTCTGGGCCGAATGGTGCGGCGACAACGGCGTGGCGCTGGTGAGCGGCACGACCGGACTCGGCGAAACCGACCGAGCCGTCTTGCACGCCGCCGCGGAGCGCGTCCCGGTTGTCTGGGCGCCGAACATGAGCGTCGGCATCAATCTTCTGCTGCAACTGGTAAGCGAGGCGGCCGAACGGCTTGACGAAAACTGGGATGTCGAGATCTGCGAAACGCACCACAAGCAAAAGATCGACGCGCCCAGCGGGACGGCCCGCGCGCTCTACGAAACGGTATGCGCGGCCCGCGGTCAGGACCCGCTTGATGCCGCCACCTACGGGCGCTACGGACAGTGCGGCCCGCGTCCGCCGGGTGAGATCGGTATTCACGCCTTGCGTCTCGGTAGCAACATCGGCGAGCACGAAGTTCACTTCGCCGCCGGCGGCGAAACGCTGACACTGCGACACCGGGCACAATCGCGTGACATTTTCGCGGCCGGCGCCCTGCGCGCCGCCCGGTGGATCATCGGTCGCGAGCCCGGGCTGTACCACATGCGTGACGTGTTGGCGGGATAGAGCGCGGCAAGATTCCTCCGCGCCCCCTTCGGGGCGGTCGGAATGACGGGAAAGGCCGTCGATTCCGTCATGCACCCTCTCCCAATTACTCAGCGGTTATCACCTACCCACAACCGGCCCGGAATGATTACAATATGTTGGACAGGACAGGTCCACTTAACAATAGAAAGTAGAAGCTAATGCAGGATTCCAACACTCCCGCCCCAGCCGATTCGGTAAACGCACAACCGATTCCACAAGGAAAAGACCGCGACCAACGACGCGAGGACATTCTTAACGCCGCCCGCGGCTTTTTCGTGGAGAAAGGCTACGAATCGACGACGATGGCGGAGATCGCCGACGCCGCCAGTCTCGCCGTCGGCACACTCTACAAGTTCTTCAAGGACAAGCACGACCTCTATCAAACACTGGTCGCCGAGATGGTTCGGGAATTCGAGCAGCACTCTCTGGTCGCGCTGAGTGAACCGCCGGGCGATGAAATCGCCCAGCTCCACCGCTATATCGACGTAGGGTCCGAGCTCTTCGTCAAGCACCTGCCGATCATCCGGGTATACTACAGCGAGACCGGGGCCGCTTTCCTGTTCGCCACTGCCGGGCTCGAGGGTGAAGCCTTTCTGAGCCACGAACGGATGGTTGCTGCGCTCGAAGAGACGTTTCGGCGCGGGATCGGCAATGGCGTGTTCATCGATCTCGAACCCGCCGCCCTGGCGATGGCGCTGGAGGGCGTACACAACGCGTTTCTGACGGCGTTGGTGCGAGACCCACAGTGCTACACGCCTGAGCAAATCGCCTCGTTCACCAAGCGAATCTTCTTCGACACGGTCTTGCGTAAGTAAATCAGCGTGCACATCCCCGCATCGATAACCGAGTCTGTAGCGGCCCGCGCCCCGCGCGGCCGGCACTTGTCCACAGACGTCTACGGCC
>JAUWNI010000158.1 GCA_030612705.1 Phycisphaerae bacterium
GCCGCGGGGAGTAGAATTTACTCTTCCCGAAGGACCGGGCGGACTGAAGTCCGCGGCTCTTCGAGTATTGTTGTCCTCTTCAAGTATTATCACGGCCTCGAAAGAAACACTACCCATCAAAGCAACACTGACAGAGCACTACTCCATCAGGGTTTCGGCGGCTGCTCGGGATTCTGCTCCCCGTCGGTCTCCGGCTCATTGGCATCCTCCGCGCCGTCGATGTAGCCCAGGGCTTGAAAACGTCGCAGTTCCTCTTCGGTTATGTCGGCTTCCTGGACCTTGACCCCGGCGCCGAGCGCGTCATTCTCCGCAACCTGCTTTTCGAGCAGCCGTTTCAGCTCAGCCAGCCGATCGGGATACCGTGCCGCGAGGTTGTGCTGCTCGGTCGGGTCGTCGTCGAGGTTGTACAGTTCGTAGCGCCCCTCGTCCGTATACGCCAGCAGTTTCCACTCATCCAGCACAAAAGCCTTCTCCCCCGGCTTTTTCTTGACGGCCTCGGCAAACGCCGGCAGCGACCGGTTCGTCTCGCCGCGGATCAAGCCCAGCAGAGATTTCGCCTGAAGATTTTCATCCGGCTCGATTCGAAGCTGCGCGAGCAACGTCGGCATGATGTCGAACAGGCGGATGGTCTGCGGCAGCCGTTTACCCGCCGGCAGCACGCCCGGCCAGCGCAGGATCAGCGGAACGTGCAACTGGTCCTGATGCGCGCTCAGGCCGTGGGCCCACAACTCGTGCTCCCCGAGCGATTCCCCGTGATCGGCCGTCAGGATCACGTACGCGTCATCCCAGAGCTTCATCTCATCCAGCTTGACGCGCAGTTCGTCCAGGTATTGGTTCGACTGCGGAACCCCGGCGTCGTAACGGGCGATCCAGTAGTCCGCGTAGCGGAAGAGCCGCACGTGCCGCGGCGAATTCCTGTACGCGACGGCCGACTTGTTGAAGTACCTTACATGCCGCTTCGTCTCGCCCTGCGTCAGGAGACGCTTGTCGGGCTTGTTCTCGACGGCGTCCACCAGCGGCTCGACATATTTGTCATCCGCTTTGTACGGATCGTGCACGTCCATGTAGTGCAGATAGAGAAAAAATGGTTTCGACTTGTCGCGCTGCGCCAGCCAATTGAGCGCCGCCGCGTTGACGACATCGCCCTGTGTCGTATTGTCCGCGAAGCTACTATCGAAATGATCGAACCCCTGTGCGAATCCGTACTTCTCGGTAATAAACGGATTCGCGGAGAAGCCCGCGGTCACGTATCCATTGGCCTGCAACATCTCGGTCAGCGTCGTGAATTCGTCGCCGAAATAGCGCACCGCCCCGCCGAAGCCCTGGGTGGCCTTCAGCGCCTCACGATAGCTGGTTACCTTGTGAACGGTCGGATAGTAACCGCAGAAGTATGAGGCCACCGATGGCAAGGTCCACGAAGAGGTGGCGATTGTCCGCTCGAACAACACGCCCTCGCGCGCCAATTCGTCCATCATCGGACTCAGCCGCCCGGGATCTCCATAGCAGCCAAGCCGATCCGCGCGCAACGTATCGACTAATATAAAAATGATATTCGGGCGCGGCCCCGCCTCTCCGCCGTCGCTCTTGGCCACGCTCTGCCCGTCGCAACCCGTTAGCAGCAGGGGCCACGCGAGCAGAGCAGCCAGGACTAACCCGGCAAATCGCGTCCACGCCCGAGATTCGAACATCGCTTATATCTCCTTGCCAACCCTGTCTCCCAGCGACAATTGCGTAGTGCTCCGTCAGTGTTGCTTTGATGGGTTCAACCCGAGGAGCCGCGGATTTCAGTCCGCCCGGTCCTTCGAGAAGAGTTAATTCTACTTCCCGCTTGCTGCAAATTGACCGGTTGAAAACCGGTTCCACAAAGATCCCCATGGATCCTCCGCGTCGTCCGGATCGGTCGGGCCGGTTTTCGGGGCCTTCTGAGTCTCCTCGGTTTCGGGCGGCGCACAATAGGGGCATCGCACGGGCTCGCCGGGGGCGGTTGCATACCAATGCCGACACTTCGGACACAGCTTGGCCCGATAAACCGTTTGCTGCCCGCATTTTCGGCAAGTCAGCGGCCACGCGTTAAAGTTCATCGCCTGCTGAGTCGCGTAACTCTCTAAGCAGGCAGGATTTACACATGCCACATAGAGCGTCGCCAACGGTGCCGCCTGCTCCGTATTCATCGTCTCTTCCGACGGCAGCAACGATCGACTCAGACCGCGCACCAGCAATAACGCGCAAATTCCGAGAATCAGCCAGAAAAGCACTCGGAGCACCGTGCTCCGCCACAGCATTGATGGGTCTTCGCGCGCGTCGTTGCACCATTGGCGGAGATTGGCTTTGGCTTCCTCGGATTGCTCGCGGATGCGGTCGGGCAGGTCTGCTAATTGCGGGGTGTGTTTTTCGCCCATATCCTGGCTCCGGGGGCGGATTAGGTTACTCACTCAGGGCTCGCCGCCCGTTAAAGCATAATCCCGATCCGGGGGGCTTGACCACCGATTTTTCCTTTTGACAACTGAGATGGCAGCCGTACAATGCGAAATCCGGTTTTTGCCGGAGAGTCCGCGTACGTCCATGAGTCGACGATCGAGTCGACGTCCTGCTGCTGTAGCTCAGTGGTAGAGCGCCTCCTTGGTAAGGAGGAGGTCCTGGGTTCAACCCCCAGCAGCAGCTATCTTCGTACCGCGGATGGTTTTGTGGAATTCGTGAGGACAGGGCGTAAGCGAGTGGACAGTGGTCCGGATGGCGGCCCCCCGGGAAAAGAACCCGGGCTGACGTAAGTGGAGACTTTTACATGGCCAAGGCTGTATACGAAAGAACCAAACCGCACGTAAACGTTGGAACGATCGGGCACGTTGACCACGGCAAGACCACACTGACGGCTGCGATCACCGCGGTGCAGGAAGCGCGTGGTTTGGCGAAGTACAAATCGTACGATCAGATCGCGAAGGCGTCGGAGAAGGACGGTCGCCGCGACGCGACCAAGATCCTGACGATCGCCACGGCGCACGTCGAGTACGAGTCGGATAAGCGGCACTATGCCCACATCGACTGTCCCGGGCACGCCGACTACGTCAAGAACATGATCACCGGCGCCGCCCAGATGGACGGGGCCGTTCTGGTGGTCAGCGCCGCGGACGGCCCGATGCCGCAAACTCGCGAGCACGTGCTGTTGGCCCGCCAGGTGAACGTTCCGGCCCTGGTCGTCTTCCTCAACAAGGTCGATCTGGTCGACGATCCCGAGTTGCTCGAACTCGTCGAGATGGAGGTCCGCGAGCTCTTGAGCAAATACGAGTTCGACGGCGAAAATATTACCTTCGTCAAGGGCTCATCCACCGATTGCCTCAAGGCCGTGGTGGACAAGAACGAAGAAGGTTACAAGCCGATCGTCGAACTGATGGACGCCCTGGACAACGACATCCCCGAGCCGCTCCGCGAGCAGGACAAGCCCTTCCTGATGCCGGTCGAGGACGTCTTCAGCATCAAGGGCCGCGGGACCGTCGGCACCGGGCGCATCGATCGCGGTACGATCAGGGTCGGCGAAGAGGTCGAGATCATCGGTCTCCACGCCGAGCCCGGCCGCAAGACGGTCGTGACCGGCGTCGAGATGTTCAATAAGACGCTGGACTCGGGCATCGCCGGTGACAATGTCGGTTGCCTGCTGCGCGGCGTCGAGAAGACGGAGCTCGAACGCGGACAGGTGCTCGCCAAGCCCGGCTCGATTACGCCGCACACGAAGTTCCTCGGCGAGGTTTACGTGCTGACGAAGGAGGAGGGTGGACGTCACACGCCCTTCTTCCCGAACTACCGTCCGCAGTTCTACTTCCGGACGACGGACGTGACCGGGGCGGTGCAGGAATTGCAGGCTCGCGACGGGGGGAAGGCCGACATGTGCATGCCGGGTGATAACATCCAGATGCTGGTTGAGATCATCAACCCGATCGCCATGGAAGAGGGGCTGCGTTTCGCGATTCGCGAAGGTGGCCGCACGGTCGGTTCCGGCGTGGTGACGAAAATTCTCGAGTAGTGATGTCAAAACCGGCTCGAGGCCAGTTTCCGGCAAGCCGGGTTCGCACGCGGGCCCAGCCGCCGATAGTCTCGGCAACTGCCGGGGAGTAACGGATGGCGAAGAAGGGACAAAAACGCGAATGGGTCTGGCTGCAATGCACCGAGACCGGTGATCTCAACTACCGGACCACCGTCAACGTGCAGGGCGGCGTGCCCAAACTGAGGCTCAAGAAATACAGCCCCCGGCTGCGCCGCCGCACGGAGCACAAGATTAAGCGCAAATAGGCGCGTAAGGAGCGTAGCTCAATTTGGCAGAGCACCGGTTTCCAAAACCGGCGGTTGGGGGTTCGAGTCCCTCCGCTCCTGATTGCTTACCCGGTCGGGTTCGGAGTTGCCGATAGGATTGACCCCGCTTTGTGAGCGGGCCAAAAGATAATCGCAGGAACAAATATCAAAGGGAAACGCGATGAACAAGTCGGCTAACGAAGAGCGCGGTGCCAACGATCGGCGCCAGACCGTGCCGACTCAGACGGGGCCACCGTCGCCGCGCCGAACGACCGGCGGCTCCGCACTGCATATCTATAAGCCGGGGCAGGGTGCGTACGTGCGTTGGGGCAGCGCGGCCGCCGCCGCGATAATCGTGCTTGGCCTTGCCAACTTCCTTCACGAGCAGTTGGCCCGCGTCCAGAACGAGTGGGTGCAGTTCCTGATCCCCGTCGCCCTGCTGGTTGTGCTGGCCTATGTGTTTTTTCTCTTCCTGGGGCAGAGCCACGGGGTAGTCGATTTCATGATCGCCACCGAAGGTGAGATGAAGAAGGTCAACTGGTCGACCCGCCGCGAAGTCCTCGGCGCCACCAAAGTCGTCATCGCCACGGTCATCGCCCTCGGTGTGATTCTGTTCACGGTAGACATCTTTTTCATGTTCTGCTTCGAGGCTATCGGCGTGCTGCGGATCGGCATGCTCGCACGGCTCTTCGGTAGCGAGGTTGAGTAACCGAGATGGTAGCTGAAGAACTGCCGACAACCGGAACGAACGAGCCCGACACCGAACCGGTCGCAGAGCAGGAACCGGCGCCGGCGCCGGAGCCGGCCCCGTTGACCGAAGAACCGGTCTCGGCCGAGCCCGAAGAGGCCGTGACCAAGGAACACACGGCCCAACCCGTTGAACAGCCCGAAATGGAGATCGTCCGCGAGGGAATGGGTTGGTACGTTTTGAGGGTCGCCTCCAACCGCGAAGGCTCGGTGCGCATCGCGCTCGAACGCAAGGTCAAAATCGAACAACTTGAAGAGCGCGTCGGCCGCATCCTGGTCCCGACGCAGAAAGAAAAACGCATGCGCGGCGGCACGGCCCGCGTCTATCAGCGCAAGCTCTATCCCGGGTACGTCTTCGTCGAGATGGCGACCGAACCCGACGGCAGCATCCCCGAAGACGTCTGGTTCCTCATCAAGGAAACCACCGGGGTCGGCGATTTCATCGGCTCGGGCGGCAAGCCCTCGCCCATGCCGACGCACGACGTCGAAAAGATGCTCGCCGCCACGCTCGTGCCGGAAGACTCGCCCGCGCTGGCGAATCTGAACTTCAACAAGGGAGACCGCGTGAAGGTCCGCGAGGGGCCCTTCGAAAACTTCGAAGGCACCGTCGACGAGATCAACACGCAAAAGGGAACGGTGCGCGTGATCGTGACCATCTTCGGCCGCGCCACGCCGATCGAAATCGAATACTGGCAAGTGGAACAGATTTAGCATGGCCAAACAGGTAATCGCGACAATCAAGGTACAGGCCCCCGGCGGCAAGGCCACCCCCGCCCCGCCGGTCGGTCCCGCGCTTGGGCAGCACGGGGTGAACATCGGCCAGTTCGTCTCGCAGTTCAACGAGCGCACGAAGAGCATGGACGGGATCGCCTGCCCGGCGGTAATCACCGTCTACAAGGACAAGTCCTTCGACTTCGTGGTCAAGAGTCCGCCGGCGGCGGAACTGATCAAGCGGGCGGCCAAGCCGTTCGATCCTTCCCTCGCGATTGTCGAGAAAGGCTCCGGCATCCCCAACACGGATAAGGTCGGCCAGATTTCCCAGGCCGAAATCCGCAAGATCGCCGAGACGAAGATGAAGGACCTCAACGCGTTCGACATGGACGCCGCCGCGCGGATCATCGCCGGCACCGCCCAGGCGATGGGCATCGATATCGTCGACTAATGGAATGGGTGACACCGGCTACCCGCCGGTGGAAACGCGCGCAAGATGCCCGCGTCACCCGCTTTTAACAACCCGAAGGCCGCACCACGGGCCGTAACAGAGTGGGAGCTTTTGCGATGCGATTTCGCAGCAAGCGTTACAAGAAAGACGTCAAGAAACAACCGAAAGACCCCATCCCGCTGGATGAGGCGATCAAGCAGGTCAAAGTCTTTTCCAAGACCAAATTCGAGCAGTCGGTCGATCTGGTCTGCCACCTGGGCATCAACCCCAAGCAGGCCGACCAGATGATCCGAGGCTCGGTCAGCCTGCCCAAGGGCATCGGCGCCAGCAAACGCGTGATCGCCTTCTGCGGCGAGAACGACGTCGAGCCCGCCAAGGAGGCCGGCGCGGTCGAAGCCGGCGGCGACGAGCTGGTCAAGAAGGTCCAGGACGGCTGGCTCGACTTCGATGTCGCCGTCTCCCACCCGTCGATGATGGGCAAGGTCGGCAAGCTCGGCCGCTTGCTCGGCCCGCAGGGCAAGATGCCCTCTCCCAAGAGCGGCACGGTCACACCCGAAATAATCAACGCCATCAAGGAATTCAGCGCCGGCAAGCTCGAATTCCGCAACGACGCCGGCGGAAATGTGCACGCCCTCGTCGGCAAGGTCTCCTTCCCCGACGAGGACCTCAAGGAAAACATCGTCGCGTTTGTCGATCATATTCGCCGGATGAAACCGGCGTCGGCCCGCGGGCAGTACCTCAAACGCGTTTGTCTCAGCGGAACGATGACCCCCTCGGTCACCATCCAGGTGTCCGCCGCGGGCACGGTGGAGTAACGCTCATGAGCAGACTAGTCAAAGACATGATCACGAACGAGCTGCGTTCGCGTTACCAACAGCTCGACAGCGCCCTGTGGCTTGAAGTCGTCAAGGTCAACGGCGTCATGACCAACCAGTTGCGCGGCGAGCTGCGCGCCAAGCAGATGCGCCTCGAGGTCGTCAAGAACTCGCTCTTCAAGCGCGCCGTCGGCGACGGGCCGCTCAAGCCGTTGGCCGAGGCGCTCGACGGCCCCGCCGCGATCATCACCGGGGGCGACTCGCTGATCGACGTCGCCAAGCTGATCGAGGAGTGGCTGCCCAAGGCCAAGGGCATCAAGCTGAAAGGGGCGGTGCTCGAGGGCGAGTGGCTCGACGAGTCCCGCGTCGCCAGCCTCGCGAAAATGCTAACCAAACGCGACATGCAGGCCAAGGTGGCGGCGATCATCCTGGCGCCCGGCGCCAACATCGCCAGCGCGATCAACTCGGGCGGCGGCAACATCGCCGGCGCCGTTAAGGCGATGATCGAGAAGCTCGAAGCCGGCGAGGAAATCGCCGCCAAGTCGGCATAACTGTAGCGCCGGACCTCCGAGTCCGGCGCGGCAGCGTGCTCGGCAGAAAACCCGTTGGACTCGGAGGTCCGACGCTACAGAAGCGAACAACGATGCGCTCCCGACTGCTCCGCCTCGCGGATTAAACGAAACCACCGGGGTTTCGGCTATCAGGGCGATCGATAACGTTTAGTACGGAGTTCAACACAATGTCTGAAGAAGCCACCGCGACGAAGGAATTCGATGCCGCGATTAAGGATATCGGCGACAAGATCGCCGGTCTGACCCTGATCCAGGCCAAAGAGTTGACTGACTATCTCAAGGAAGCCTATGACATCGAGCCCGCCGCCGGTGGGGCCGTCATGATTGCCGGACCGGCCGAGGGCGGTGCCGCCGCCGCCGAAGAGCAGACCGAGTTCGACGTGATCATCAAGGCCGTCGGTGACAAGAAGCTTCAGGTCATCAAGGTGGTCCGCGCCGCCCGCGGCGACCTTGGCCTCAAGGAAGCCAAGGGCCTGGTCGACGATGCCCCCAAGCCGATGCTCGAAGGCGTCAGCAAGGAAGACGCCGAGAAGTGGAAGAACGATCTCGAAGCCGCCGGCGCGACCGTCGAGGTCAAGTAACGCGAATCGCGGCATAGCCGAAACGATAGCACCGGGGCCGGGCACATGCCGGGCCCCGTTTTTTTATGCCTAACGCAAAGATCGCGGCCGTGTCTGCGAATACAAGCACATAAATGCGGCACAGCCGCCTCGGCTGTTTTCCCGTACTCTACGGCCGACACGGGGGTCGGCCGCTACAGTCCATGGGCGCCGCCGACTTTTGCGGCGGACTGATAACGCGCGATTCCAAGGGAGAGCGACATGCGACGATCGGCATTGATCTTAGGTTTGATCTTGATGGTGATCGCGGCCACCGGCTGCAATTCGACGTTGGTGCGAGTCTCCGAACGCTTCGCATTCGACGTTCCCTGGGACGATTACCAGCGCATCATCGTCCGCACCTGCAACGGAAACGTCGAACTCATTTCCGACGAAGGAGAAGGTCTCCGCATCAGCGGGGAGAAACGCGCCGGCGGTGTTACTTGGGCCGAGGCCCGCGACAACCTTGACCAGGTGACAATCATCGCCGAGCCCCACGGCACGGACCCGACAACCTTCCTGATCGAGCTTATAGTCCCCGAACCGCTCCGCCAAAAGGCCGTCGGCGGCAGCTTCGACATTCACATTCCGCGGCGCTGCGCCGTGGATATCGCCACCGGTAACGGCTACATCCATGTCCGCGGAGCAAAGGATTCGGCCCTGCTGCGAACCAGCAACGGCCGGATCACCGTGGAGCAAGTTGACGGACGCGTCGAGGCATCCACCAGCAATGGGCTCGTTCACGCCGTGTTCATCACCGGCGACCTCCAAGCCGACACCAGCAACGGCCGCCTGATCGTGGACACCATCGACGGCGATTGCCGCCTGAACACCTCAAACGGTCGTATCCATGTCAAAAAGGCCGGCGGCAGTGTCCAAGCGACGACATCCAACGGCAGCATCACGGTGAGCGCGACGACGCCACCCGACGGCGAGGTTGTCCTGAGAACTTCCAACGGATCGATTTCCGTGGACTTGCCACCCAATCTGCGCGGCACCTTGGATATTCATACGGGTCACGGCCGGGTGTCCACCAACCTGGACAGCGTCTCCCTGACCGGCGTCCGCTGGTCCAAGCATACATTCAAAGCGGAAATGAACGGCGGCGGCGAAGGCTGCATCTCGGCCCGCACCTCGAACGGCTCGATCACGCTGAATTGCCGCTAGTGTTCTGTCGTAGCTCGCTTTGCGGGTAGCGTCGGGGGCCCGCCCGCCGGGGGGGGGCGGGGGGGGGGGCTACGCTACCCGCAAATTGGACGCAAAGAGCGACGG
>JAUWNI010000173.1 GCA_030612705.1 Phycisphaerae bacterium
CGTCGCCGACCTGCCTCAAGGCGAGCAGGAATCGCCGGGGGCTTCCTAGATCTCATCAGCTGACCTCCGGACCATCATCGGTCGACGGCTGACGATACCAGGCCGGTCAAATCGGTTCATACACGCTTACCGGAAGGACACCACGGGCCAAACCCGAACCCGAAGCGCAAGCGAGGGCCAAATTGGGCGACCCGCCGCGATTCGATCAGGCACGCCTCCCCGCGCCGAACCTGTCACTGCGCCCGAACCTGCCGAAGGCGGGTAACCGAGGAATCAACTTGCGAATGGGGAATCACCATCGGTTCGTGGGCAGATCCCTCGGTCGCGACGCTCTCGTGTCGCTCAGTCGGAATGACAATCCCGGTCGGCTGATTTGATTGCCGAGAGTGCCATGACCCCCGCGCTCGGTGCTCTGATTTGGCAGCTTGCCGATCGCCGACGCGGCGGTTAATACGGCCGTTGGCGCGGCAAGGTAAATACGAGCCTGCCAAGCCCAATGTGTTAACGATCTGAATAATGGGTGTGCAGATCGGGTTGTATGACCAGGCAAAGATCAAAACAAGCAGGCGAACCCGAGGGGGCCGCGGAAGCCGTCATGGAGCGTGCCGCCAGAGGTTCGCGTCTTTTCTGGTGGGTCATCGCGATTTCGGTGGTGTTGGGGATCGTGGTGAGGATCGCCGCGATCGCGGTGGCGCCGCAAACGTCCTATCTCCGCGACCATATCAGCAACATGGGCTGGTCCACATACGCGGTCGAGCACGGCCCGTGGCGGATCTACGAGCTGCCCGCGAATCAGCCGCTGGTCGTGCGCATGCGGGATCGTAGCGGTCGCATACGCGAGACGGTCGATCTCAACGCCCATGCCTGCAACTATCCGCCGCTGAGCATTTACCTGTTTTGGCTGCAAGGAGTGGTGTGGCATACGCTCGACCATGAGACGGTCACGCTACAACCGCCGTCGCGGCTTGCCCGACAGTTTGGCCTTACGCAGCCGGTGACGTCGCGTGTGGTTGACACGCGCGTTTCGCGTTTTGCCGACGCACTGCCGGGAATCATCTTCGATTTCCTGCTCGCCTGGGGGGTCGCGATGCTGGTACGTACGCTGCGGCCGGATCGGCGGAGCCCGATACTCGAAGCGCTGGCGTTTGTGATCACGATCCTGGCACCGCCGATCTTTCTCGACTCGGCGTTCTGGAACCAGGCCGATTCCTGGATCGCCTGTCTGCTTATCTGGACGCTGGTGTTTCTGATGCGGCAGCGGTTGGCGGTGGTCGGTTTGATCTACGGGGCGGCGATCATGACCAAACCACAGGCGATCCTGTTTGCCCCGGTATTCGTTTACGTCTTTTTCTCCCTGCGGTTCATGCCGAGCGGGTCGTGGCGGCGCGCTTTGGAGTTGTGGAAAACCGCCGTCGTCGCGCTGGTGGTTGTCGCGTTCGTTGCCGCTCCCTTTATGGTTGCCGATGCGAGGAGTGAATCGAATCCGGACGGTGCTTTTCGCTGGTTCAAACGCAGCTATGTGGGCACTGTCGGCGGCGAGAAATATGAACGCACCACGCTTAACGCGTTCAACATCTGGTGGCTCGACATGCTCGCGCAGGGTCCGCCGCCGCGGACGCGTGAAGCTCAACAGGAATTTTTCAGGAAGCTGCACAGTCCCGACGAAACGCTTTTGGGGATTCGCAAGGGTTTGCTTGGGAAAGTGCTGCTCGGATTGGGCATCATCCTCGCGTGGCTGCTTTGTGCCAGGAAGTGGCGGTGGTCGCCGGAGTCCTGGCCGGCGTGTACGTTTGTAATAATGCTGGCCGCATTCACGCTGCCGATCAGTGTGCACGAGCGATACATTTATTACTGTCTGCCGTTTTTGATCGCGCTGGCCGTACACGCGCGGAAGTGGATTGCGCCGCTGATCGCACTTCTCGCGGTGGGGACGTTTGAGATGATATCGTTCCGCTGGGCGAGCTTGCCGAAGATCTACGACCCGGATGGCGTGGCCCGCAACATGTCCGCTTTTTTAGCGGTTCTGACGGTTCTATCGCTGCTCTATTCGTACATTGTGCTGATTCCACGGGCCGGGGGATCGGACGCCGACCGACGATCCGCGCCGTGAGTACGGAGTCCGCATTGATACTCGAACCGCTTTACTGAAAACAGGTTACGTGCAACGTAAACGAACACTTTGGTTGGTTGTCACCGCGATGCTATCGATCGTGGGCTGCGAGCGTGAGAGCGGGTCGGCGGCGGTCTCGCGCGCCCGCGAAATCATGGGCACGTTCGCCACGTTGACCGCGATCGCACCGGACAAAGCCATGGCAACGGCGGCGGTCGAGGCTGGTTACGCCCGGCTCGAAGACGTCAACCGCCTGATGAGTGACTACGCCGCCGACAGCGAAATCGGCCGACTCAACCGCCTGCCCGCCGGCGAGAGCCTGCCCGTCTCGCCTGAAACGTTCGAGTGTCTGCAACGAGCGTTGGAGGTCGGTCGAGTCAGTGGCGGGGCGTTCGACGTGACCTGCCGACCGCTGGTGGCGCTGTGGAAAAGCGCGGCTCGCGAAAGTCGGCTGCCAAATGAAGAGGAACTCGCCCGCGTCCGTAGCCTGATCGGGACGGACAAGATCATACTCGACGCCGAGGCCGGCACGGCGGCGCGAAGCATGTACGGCGTGCAGGTCGATCTCGGCGGGATCGCCAAAGGTTACGCGCTCGATCTGGCGGCCGAAGCGATGCTCAAAGCCGGTGCTGCCGGCGTTCTGGTGGACGTCGGCGGCGACGTGCGGGCGATCGGAACGAATGCCGCCGACAAGCCCTGGCGCATCGGCGTCAAGCACCCGTTTCAACAGGGTATCTATGTTGTGCTGGAGTTGTCGAATCGAGCCGTAGCCACGTCCGGCGTGCAGCAACGATTTTATGAAATCGACGGCAAACGCTATTCGCACATCATCGATCCGCGTACGGGCCGACCGGCGGAGCAGTCCCCGAGCGTGACGGTCATCGCCGCCGACGGCCTCACCGCCGACGCCTGGGCGACGGTCTTCAGCGTGCTGACGATCGAGGAGGGCCGGCAGCTCATTGCGGGCGGCAAAACACCGCAACTGGAGGTTATGTGGATCACCGGCTCGGTGGCAGAGCCAATCGAAGAGAAGACCGCGGGTTTCGATAGCTACATTGTGGAGTGAGACGCATATCAATGTTCAGAAATGAGCCGCGGACTTCAGTCCGCCCGGTCGTTCAGGAAGAGTAAATTCAACTGTGACAGAACACTAGTTGCTTGCCGCTACGGCTTCTGCTTCCTTGGCGAGTTGTTTGGCGCGTTGCGGCTTTGGTGTTCCGAAGTATACGAAGACCTCTGTCGGGCATTTCTTGAAGAGCGGGTTTAGGTCTTCCTCGCCGGTGTATTTTTCATAGTCGAGCCGCGCGAGGTTGCTCTTGACCTCAAACAGGTCGTCGAAGAGCCGCTGGCAGAGTCCGCAGCCGAGGCAGCCGACGGTGCAGGCCTGCTTGACGAGCTTAACGGGTTCCTTGTTCGAGCAGGCCACGACGAGCATCCGCTCCTGCTTGAAGGGGATGTTTTCGATGATGTCGCGCGGGCAGGCCTTCGCACAGGCCCCGCAGCCGGTGCACTTGGCATAATCGACGATGGGCAGGCCGTCTTCCATGCGCAGGGCGTCGAAGTTGCAGGCCGCGACACAGTCGGCGAAACCCAGGCAGCCGTAGGTGCAGGCCTGCGTGACGCCGATGATGTGCGCCTCGGTGCAGGTTTCGACGCCTTCATAGGGCACGCGGCCGAGCTTTTCGTGGTTTTTGGCGCCACAGTGGATGACGGGTCGGATCGGTGCGGTCTTGACGACCTCGACGCCGAGGATTTTGGCGACCTCTTCGGCCGTCTTCGCGCCGCCAACGGGGCAGCCGTCGCACTCGGCCTTACCCTCGACAACGGCCTTAGCGAAATCGGCGCAGCCGGCGTAGCCGCAGCCGCCGCAGTTGGCGGACGGTAGGACTTCGGTGATTTCGCCGATGCGGGGGTCTTCGTCGACTTTTAGTTTTTCCTTGGCGACGCCGAGCAGGCCGGCGAAGACCAGGACAAGGCCGAAGAGGACGACGGCGGCGAGGAGTACGGTCATTTTCGTTATCTCCGATCACCGGTGAGACGCCGGTGCCACACTTTCCCGGCCGCCGCGGGGGGCGGCCGCTACTTTCCAATCCCGGTGAAGCCTGTAAACGCCAGGGCCAAAATCGCCGCTACAAGTAGCGTGATGCCGGCGCCCTGGAAGCACTTGGGCACGTCGCTGAAGCGGATGTGCTCACGGATGCCCGCCATGATCGTGATCGCGACCAGGAAGCCGATCCCGCCGCCGAAGGCGTAGATCGCCGCGTTCAGCAGGTGTTGCGTTTCGGGTTTCATGTCGATGTATAGGCACGTGCCCAGAATCGCGCAGTTCGTCGTGATCAGCGGCAGGAACACGCCGAATGCGGTGTAGAGCGCCGGGAAGAACTTCTTGAGATACATCTCGACGAGCTGGACCATCGAGGCAATGACCATGATGAAGGCGACGTATTTGAGGAAGTAAAGCGCCTCGGCGTAACCGATCGCGTTGCCGATCGGCGTGAGCACGCCGTGCACGATCAGCCAGGTCACGATGCCGGAGACGGTGATGACGAAGGTGACGGCGCAGCCCATGCCGAAGGCCATGTCGACCTTGCGCGAGACGCCGAGGAACGGGCAGATGCCAAGGAAGCCGGAGAAGACAAGGTTGTTCACCAGCGCGACGCCGAGAAAGATCGTAATCATCGTGCCGAAGCTCATGCGGCACCTCCCTTCGCGTGGCGAGCACGGATTTGGTTGGAAATCGCGACGACGACTCCAAGCGTGAGGAACGCCCCGGGCGGCAGAATCATGATTACCCAATTATGACCGTTTTCTGTAAACGCCGCCGGCATGACGTGAAACGGTTCGAGGCCCGGAATCGTGAGCGTGCCGGAGCCGAGCCATTCGCGGACGACGCCCAGGATCAGTAGTGCCAGCGTGAACCCGATGCCGATGCCGAAGGCGTCCGCCAGCGAGCGGCCCACGCCGTTCTTGATCGCGACGACCTCGGCCCGGCAGATAATCATGCAGTTAACGATGATCAGCGGGACGAACGCCCCGAGCTGCTTGCTGACCTGGTACATGTAGGCCTTGAGCGTCAGGTCGGCGATCGTCACAAACGTGGCGATCGTCAGCGTGAAGATCAGAATGCGCACGTGCGGCTTGATGTGGTGTCGCAGGGCACTCGTGATCAGGTTGCTCATGACGACGACGAACGTTGCCGCCATGCCCATGACCAGCGCGTTTTCGACCGAGTTCGTGACGGCCAGCACCGGGCACATGCCCAGGAGCTGGACCAGCACCGGGTTGTTGCTCAGCACGCCTTCCTTGAACTGCCGGAGGTTTGAGCCGTTTTCATCCGCCATTCTTCGTCACTCCGTATGGCAACGATTAGTCAGCCTGTTCATTTAACGATGTTCGGCGAGCCGCGGCCGAATACGCGTGATTACGTCGTTAACTATGTCGGTGACGTACGCGCTCGAGTACGTCGCGCCGGTGATCGCCTGGATGTCGTTGTCCCTGCTCGGCGGGTGCTTGACCACTTCGAACTGCGTCGTTGCGTTTTTGCCGGTGAACTGTTCCGGGAACGGGTAGCCGGTGTCGATCTTGTTTCCCAAACCGGGGGTCTCGAGGTGCTCGATGGCCTTGATGCCGGTGATCGTGTCGCCGTCAGGCGAGAGCCCGACGACCACGCGAATCTTGTCGATGAAGCCGGTGCCGCTGGCGTCCACGGCCCAGCCGACGAGATTGCCGTCAGCCCCGAGGCACTTGTAGACCGTGTTGCCGTCGATGGTCAGTTCCTCTTTGGTTTCGACATCGGAGACGACCTGGGCGATTGCGTCGTTAAGAGCGCGAGCCCGGTTCTCGTCGATCCTGCCTTGTAGTGAGGTTTGCGTGAAGGCCAGGAGGATGGCGAAGCAAATGCCCATCAGCAGGACCAGCCAGGATTCGTCGATGAATTTTTTCACTGTTGCACCTCTTTATCTCGTCACCGGCGAGACGCCGGTGCCACACGGCCGGTGCGGGGCCCGGCCGCTACATCTCGGCCGCCACGGGGGGCGGCCGCTACGTTCATGCTGACGCGTGGCCGCCGAAGGGTTCCGCGACGGTCCAGCGTTCGATCAGCGGGGTTAGGGCGTTCATTATCAGGATCGCGAACATGAAGCCCTCCGGGTACGCGCCGAACAGGCGGATCAGCATTACCAGCACGCCGACGCAGACGCCGAAGATCCAGCGTCCGCGGGCCGTGAGCGGAGCGCCGACGTAATCAGTCGCGATGAAAAACGCGCCGAACATCAGTGCGCCGCTGTTCAGATAATAGAGCGGGTTTTGGATACCCTCGCCGCCGACGAGCTTGGCAATGACCGCGAAGGCGATCACGCCGGCGAGCACTCCGACCGGCTGACGCCAATCCGCGACGCGTCGGATCACGAGAAACAACCCGCCGATGAGCGCCGCCAGCGCGCTGGTCTCGCCGACGCAGCCCCCGACGTTTCCGACGAACAGTTGCCATTGCCCGGGCATTTCCGCTCTGATCTCGTTTGCCTGTCGGCGGTATTTCTCGGCGTTTGCCTCATCGACGGCGGCTTTCTTGACGTACTCGGCGTACTTGGCGGCCTGGTAGAGCGGTGTCGCACACGTTACGGCATCGACGCCCCGGGCTTCCAGATCGACCTTCATGGGCGCGGTGGGCGTAAAGGCAACCATCGCCGCCGGGAAGCAGATCATTAAAAACGCCCGACCGACCATCGCGGGGTTAAACAGGTTGTTCCCCAGCCCGCCGAAGACTGCTTTGGCCAGCGCGATCGCGACCGCGCCGCCGATGAACGCCATGTAGGGGTTGATCGAGGCCGGCAGCGAAAACGCGAGGATCATACCGGTCACAATCGCCGACCCGTCCGCGAGCGAGGCCTGCGAGCGTCCGCGCATCCAGTTGGCGACCGCCTCGGCGACCAGGCAGCCGACAACCGTTGCCACGGTCAGGATCAGGGCGTTGAGCCGATACATGTACAGCGCCACGACAAACAGCGGCAGCATCGCCAGGATCACCTCGAACATGATCCCCCGCGTGGTGACCGAGTCCGAGAGGTGCGGCGCGGCACTGACCAGGAATTCAGGCCCCGCGTCCGGCTTTTTCTTGGCCGGCGCCGGCTTCGATTCGGGAACGTTGGCTGCCTCACTCATCGAATATGCTGCTCCTGTAGACTTACGTCCATGGGTAGTGCTTCGTTATGCATCGCTTGATGGGTGGCCCATGGCTTTAGCCGTGGGGAACGCGAATTGAAACCCTATTCGGGTCCCCCACCTCTAAAGAGGTGGGCCACCCGTCGTGTTACCCATCATTCCACGTGTCACAGAGCACTAGCGCATCGCCACATATCATTTGATGGATGGCTCGGGCGTCCCGCCCGAGATTTCCACAGGCGAGACGCCTGTG
>JAUWNI010000142.1 GCA_030612705.1 Phycisphaerae bacterium
GTGGGCTACGTTCAGTGGCCCCACCGGGGACTATTTGGCCAAAGCGCGGCCAACCCCCGCCCGCATATTGTGTCACGTACCCTGTAGCGGCGGACCCCCGAGTCGGCCGATCCCGCGAGCGGCAGTTTACCAGTACTCCCCGGCCGACACGGGGGTCGGCCGCTACGAATTGCGGACAGCTAGTAAACGAGAACGAAACGATGGCCGATCTTCTACAGCAACACTTCGAGCGTTGGAAAGCCGGAACGTTGGGCAAGTCCGTCGCGAAGATGCCCGAGCAGCCTGAACGGACGGTGACCGTCTCCGATCAGCCGATCGAAACGGTCTATTGGCCGGAGCACCTGCGCGACGAAGCCGACCGCCGGGATTACCTCGACCGGCTCGGCTTCCCCGGCGAGTATCCGTACACGCGCGGTGTGCAGCCGACCATGTATCGCTCGCGCTTTTGGACGATGCGCCAGTATGCCGGGTTCGCCACCGCCGAGGAGACCAACCAGCGCTACCGCTTCCTGCTCGAAAGCGGGCAGACCGGGCTGAGCGTGGCGTTCGATTTGCCGACGCAGATCGGCTACGACAGTGACGACCCGCTGGCCGTGGGCGAGGTCGGCAAGGTCGGCGTGGCGATCGACACGCTGGCCGACATGGAGATCCTCTTCGACTCGATCCCGCTCGACAAGGTCTCGACTTCGATGACGATCAACGCGCCGGCGGCGGTGCTGCTGGCGATGTACATCGCCGTCGGGGCCAGGCAGGGCGTGCCCGCCGACAAGCTCACCGGCACGATTCAGAACGACGTGCTCAAGGAGTACATCGCTCGCGGGACGCACATCTTCCCGCCCGCGCCGTCATTGCGGCTGATCACCGATATCTTCGCTTACGCGGCCGAGCACGTGCCCCGTTTCAACACGATCAGCGTCAGCGGGTATCACATTCGCGAGGCGGGCTCGACCGCGGCGCAGGAAATCGGTTTCACGCTCGCCGACGGGATCGAATACGTCCAGGCCGCCGTCAACGCCGGTCTCGACGTGGACAAGTTCGCGCCGCGGGTGGCGTTCTTCTTTGGTGCGATGACCGATGTGCTCGAGGAGGTGGCCAAGTTCCGCGCCGCCCGCCGACTGTGGGCCCGGATCATGAAGGAACGTTTCGGGGCGAAGGACCCCCGAAGCTGTATGCTGCGGTTTCACACGCAGACCTGCGGCGCGACGCTCACCGCCCAACAGGTCGATAACAATATCACACGGGTGACGCTCCAGGCCCTGGCCGCCGTCCTGGGTGGGACGCAATCGCTGCACACCAACAGTCGGGACGAAGCGTTGGCTCTGCCGACGGAGGAATCGGTCCGGATCGCCCTGCGCACGCAGCAGATCATCGCCCATGAATCGGGCGTGGCCCACACCGTGGACCCGCTCGCGGGCAGTTACTACGTCGAAAAGCTCACCGACCGGATCGAGGCCGACGCCGAGCAGTACATCAAAAAAATCGACGAAATGGGCGGGATGGTCCGCGCCATCGAACAGTACTACCCCCAGAGCGAAATCGAACGTTCCGCCTACCAGTACCAACAGGAAATCGAACGCGGGCAGCGCGTCATCGTCGGCGTCAATCGTTACGCCATCGAGGAAGAGGCCCGGCCGGAGATTCTCAAAATCGGTGAGCAGGCCACACGCCGACAGATCGAACGCCTGGAAGCAGTCCGGGCGAAGCGCGACGCCGCTGCCGTCACCCGCGCCCTCGACGCGCTCGAGGAGCGTGCAAGAAAGAATTCAAGCACCGACGGCGGCGGCAACCTCATGCCGCTGATCCTCGACGCGGTCGAAACTTACGCGTCGGTTGGCGAGATCTGCGGCCGACTGCGAGGTGTGTTTGGCGAGTATGAAGAGGAAAGAAACTAGAGCATTCAGCGGTCAGCCGTCAGCTTTCAATCACACGATCTCAGCCCAATAGCACCGTGCTGATAGCTGAATACTGAAAGCTGACCGCTGAAAACCGAGAGATGGAACCCATGCAGCCACCTTCGAAGATCGACCACCTCGGCATCGCCGTCCATTCAATTGATGAAGCGATTCAGTTCTACCGTGACGCTCTGGGATTTGAGTGCGCGGGAAGCGAGGAGATCCCCGATCAGAAAGTGCGTGTCGCCTTCTTCCCGCTCGGTGAGGTTCGTATTGAACTGCTCGAACCAACTGCTGAGGATAGCCCAATTGCCCGGTTCCTGGAAAGAAAGGGGCCGGGCCTGCACCACGTCGCCTACCGCGTCGACGACCTGTCCGCGACGCTGGCCGCGCTCAAGTCCGCCGGCGTCCGGCTCATCGACGAAACCCCGCGCGACGGCGCCCACGGCATGAAAATCGCCTTTGCCCACCCGAAGAGCACCGGCGGCGTGCTGACCGAATTCTGCCAGGTCGCGCAATAAGCCTCGGCGTCTTTCGGCACAGGTGGGGAAAAAGGCCTTTTTCCGGTTCTGCCGGCATTTTCAGAGAACTTGAACCTGTGGCGACCGAAAAGCCCATCCCTCTGTTTATAAACCAAAGGCGAATGGGCCCGTGGCGATCCCTACCTCAGCAGTCCGCCACAGAAATCATGTAGCGGCCCGCGCCTCGCGGGCTGTACGCCCAAAGCGGCGTTTCCGGCGCGTCCGATATCACTTCAGTCCTTTTCCACAAGGCCAAGCTTGGTTGAAGTATCCGCCTTAAGCGGACGATTTCACGTACACCAGGCCACTTTACAGCCCGGTGCAATAGTCGATGTAGGCCGCGCCTCGCGGGCCGTATGCCCTCCGAGCGTTATTGCCCTGCTACGTTCGGCGGGGCGCCGGCCGCTACTTCGACTTCGGCACGTTTTGCCTTCTGCATCGGAGATCCGACGCTACAGGAATTGGGCGGTCGCGGACTTGTACGGCGGGTGGTGGCGGAGTGGTAACAGTGGGTACGAAAGGACCGGGAGCATGCGCCTAGACACACCCCGCACCGATCACTGGCGCAGACACGACCGTCTGTGTGCGGGGGTCTTGGTCGTCGGCGGCATTGTGCCGTTTGTGGGGGCTTTCCTGATCAACCGCTGGATTGGGGATTGGCAGTGGTATCACGAGGGCTTTCACTCCGCCGTGGAAGCCGCCGGTGCGTTGATGGCCCTGGGAATCGCGGGATTCCTGTTGATGCGTCACAGCGGCAGCGGGGATTGCGACAAACTGTGGACCGCGTGCGCTCTGCTGGGCATGGGTATCTTGGATGGCTTCCATGCCTGTGCAACGCTTGATAACACATCCGTTTGGCTGCGTAGTGCCGCGCAGTTCGTCGGCGGGGCATTCATCGTGCTCGTTTGGCTGCCGGAGCGGTTCGCGCGAACCCGAGCGGCCGGAAGTCTACCCAAAGTGTTGACCGTTGCGGTTATATTGCTGGGCCTAGTGTCTCTAGCTTTTCCCCAGATGCTGCCGACCATGGTAAGCGACGGGAAGGCCACTCTGACTGCCCGGATATTGAATTTCGCGGGCGGTCTCCTGTTCATCATTGGGGCGGCATACTTTCTTCGCCGGTTTCGCCTCACCCGGGATGCCTCCCCCCTGCGGTTCGTGGCGTTCTGCCTGTTGTTCGGTATTGCGAGCATGACGCTCGAAGATTCACGGCTTTGGGGCGGGAGTTGGTGGCTCTGGCACATAATCCGCCTGGTCGCCTACGCCGCCGCTTTCGGATACGTCGCCACCGGCTCCGCCTGGGAGCAGCGACGCCTGATTCAGGCGGAGAAAACGCTGAAACTGCAAAGCAGCGCGCTGGAATCCGCGGCAAGTTTCGCGGCGGCACTCAATCAAACCGACGCGAATACCACCTACGAGTCGGCCCTAAGCATTATCGCGGCGAAAACCAACGCCCGGTTCGCGGCGGTTTACGCCATCCTCGAAGACAGAACGGTCGCGTGCAAGTGCGCTCTCGACGCCCACGCTCAGCTACTCGACCCCCGGCAGTTCTCGGGCGAGGGACTGCCCGCCTCCATCGTGGATAAGAGAGAAGTCACGACCCTCTCGCAACCCTTCGATTCGGCGGACTTCCGGCTTAGGGCCGGTCTGGGTGAAACCGAGCCGTACGACATCATCGCCTGGCCGATGCTGTACCAGAATTGCTGTGTCGGCATACTTCTGACCGCGCTCCCCAGTGTTCGACGGCCGCCACGGGGGGCGGCCGCCACGGAGTTACCCGAGGAGGCAGCCGCCACGGAGCTATCCGAGGAGGCGGTCGCTACGGGGCCGCTGACTGACGCGCAACGGCACTTCCTCGAATCAAGCCTCGAGTTGTTCGCCGTGCGAATGAATGGCTTCCAGATCGAAGACCAGCGACGATTCCTCATCGGCGACCTGCTCGAGTATTCCAAGGCTTTGGAAGAAGCCAAGGAAGAGGCCGAGCGGGCGAGCAAGGTCAAGAGCGAGTTCCTGGCCAACATGTCGCACGAGCTGCGGACGCCGATGAACTCGATCATGGGATTCACCCAACGCTTGCTGAAAAAGCTCGGCGACTCATTGTCGGAGCGTGACCTGGACGCGCTCAAGACCGTCGATCGCAACGCAAAGCACCTGCTGGCGTTGATCAATGACATCCTCGACCTGTCCAAGATCGAGGCGGGCAAGATGGAGTTGCGGCCGGCGCCGTTCGATCTGACGACCGCCGTCCACGAGGTCGGCGAGCAAATGGCCCCGCTCGTCGACGCCAAGCCGATCGAGTTCAAGCTCGATCTCCCGAACCGACCCATGACGATCGACGCCGACTACGTCAAGGTCAAACAAATCATCACCAACCTGGTCTCCAATGCGATCAAGTACACGGAACGAGGCACGGTGACGGTTTCGGTCTCCGACACCACGGACGACCGCCTCGGCAAAGTGGCGCGGATCGTCGTTAGCGATACCGGCGTGGGCATCAAGCCGGAAAGCCGCAAGCGACTGTTCAAAAAATTCACCCAACTGGACGGCAGCGCCCGGCGGCGCTTCGGCGGCACGGGCCTGGGGCTCGTGATCGCGGAAGAATACGTCCGCCTGCACGGCGGGCGCATCGACGTGACCAGCGAGTACGGCACGGGCAGCGAATTCACGGTCTTGATACCGACGCAACCGCTAAGCGCACCGCCGCCGGCGGCGGATACGGACCTGGAGCCGACCGCGGAGGAATCGACAAACGGAATCGTGATTTTATGTGTGGATGACGAACCGGACGTGCTCAAGTACCTCAAACTCACTTTCGAGGACGCGGGCTACAACGTGCTGCTGGCCGGTGACCACGACAGTGCGATTGCCCAGGCGCAGCGCGGCCGACCCGACCTGATCTGCCTCGATATCCGCATGCCGGGCAAGGACGGGTACGAGGTTCTGAAATCCCTGCGCAAAGAGCCTGATTTCGCCACCGTGCCGGTGATCGTCGTATCCGCCCTGGGTGACGAAGCACACTCGCTGCAATGCGGTGCCCGTTGCTATCTGACCAAACCGGTCGATTCGGATCACCTGATCGAGCAGGTCCAGAGCGTGCTCGCGAACGAAATCGAGTCCGTGTTGATCGTGGAGGACGACCCGGACGCGGCGAAGCTGCTGGCCGGTTCGCTCACCGAACGCGGCGTCGAGGTTCATACCGCCGCGAACGGCAAGGAAGGCCTGGCGCGTCTCGGCGAGTCCACGCCGTCGGTCATCGTGCTCGACCTGATGATGCCGGTCATGGACGGGTTCGAGTTTCTCGAACACATCCAGATCGATCCGATGTGGAGCCGGATCCCGGTCGTAATTCTGACGGCCAAGACGCTCGGACTCATAGAGATCGAGCGGCTGAGCAAAGTCAGCGAGGCCATCCTGACCAAGGGCCGCGACGACACGGTCCAAATAATCGACACGGTCCTGAAGTCCGTTCTGCCGAAACGGCGTGAGCCGGCGGAGGTCATCTCATGAGCGCGACCATCCTGATCGTCGAGGACAACCCGGACAACATGAAACTCCTCGCCTGGGCACTCGAGGACGAAGGTTACGAAGTCGAGGGCGTCGGCTCGGCGGAGGATGCCCTGACGCTATTGGACCGCAAGACCTACGACCTCGTGCTCATGGACATCTCTTTGCCGGGCATGGACGGAAAGGAAGCCACGCGGCAACTGCGCGGCGACGCCAGGTTTGCCACACTACCGATCATCGCCGTGACGGCCCACGCCGTTAGAGGTGAACGTGAGTCGATCCTGGCGGCCGGCGCTTCCGAGCTGATTACGAAACCGGTCGATGAGGAATTGCTCCTGCGAACCATCAAGTCGTTTACCCGCCCGGAGGTAGTCCATGATTAAGGTGCTCGTGGTTGACGACGTGGCTGACAACGTCAAGCTCCTGAGCTATGACCTCGCGGACCAGGGTTACGACGTACTGGCCGCCTACAGCGGCCGTCAGGCACTCGAAATCGCCAATGCACGGCACCCCGACGTAATCCTGCTCGACATCATGATGCCGGAAATGGACGGGATCGAGACCTGTCGGCGGCTGAAAGACGACCCCGAGCTGCGGACGATCCCCGTCATCATGGTGTCGGCGAAGAATCAGGACGAGGATGTTGTACAGGGGCTCGATGCCGGCGCGCACGACTACGTGACGAAACCGTTTGATGCCCGGATCGTCGCCGCCCGGGTGCGCGCCGCCGTGCGGGTCAAGCAGGCGGACGATGAAAATCGGCAACTGCTCGAAGAGGTCAAGGCGGCCAACGCCGAGCTCGATGCGATCAAGAATCTCCTAGAAGAGAAGAACCGTTGCCTCTCCGAGCTGAACAAGATGGCGTACCAGTTCGTCGACAACGTCTCGCACGAGTTTCGCACGCCGTTGACCGTCATCAAGGAATTCGCCTCGATCATACACGACGGCCTGGCCGGCCAGGTCAACAATGAGCAGCGCGAGTACCTCGACATCGTCGGCAACCGCGTGGACGATCTGGCGATCATGGTCGACGACATGCTGGACATCAGCAAGCTCGAAGCGGGCATGTTGGGCATCGCGCGGCGGGAGTGCTCGGTGTACGACATCATCGAGCACGTACGCACAACGCTCGATCGAAAGGCGGTCGCCGGCAAGATAAACCTCAACATCGAAACCGGGGCGGATCTTCCAAACATCTACTGTGATCGGGAGAAAATCGGCCGCGTCATCATCAACCTGGTCGTCAACGCGCTAAAGTTCTCGGACGAAGGCGGAGAGGTCACACTCTGGGCGCGCCGCGACACCAACAATGCCCAGGTCGTGATCGGCGTGACGGACAACGGGTCGGGCATCGCCCCGGAGAACGTCCGGGCGATCTTCGAGCGTTTCCGGCAAATCGAGGGCAACGCCCGCGCCAGTACAAAGGGTTTCGGCCTCGGGCTCAACATCGCCAACGAACTCGTGCACCTGAACTTCGGCGAGATCAACGTCGAGAGCGAGTTGGGGAAGGGCAGCACGTTTTCTTTCACGGTTCCGATCCATGATCCCGTCAAGCTGATACCGCGCTACCTGGAGCACTTCCGAAACGGTTCGACGCATGTATCGCTGTTGTCGGTGAGCATCGATCCGGCCACGGAGGCCTCCCTCGCCGCGGAAACCGAGCAATTCATCCAACGCCGGGTCCGGCGCGGCGACCTGCTGTTCCGAGCGGCCCACGGCCGCTGGCTCCTGGTCGTGGCAACTAGTCAGGGGAACCCTGATGAAATAATCGACCAACTCCGCGACAATCAGCGCGAGGCCAATCGCAATCGTCCGGGAGAGGCCCTTCCCGACATTGATCTTCAGGTAGTTGGGACCTGGCGCGTCAGCGACGAAAGCGGCGAGTTCATCAGACAGTTTGAAGCCGCCCTCCAAACCGCGGAGCCGATCAATGGCTGAGAAGCGACGGATCCTGATCGTCGACGACGACCGCGAGATAGTCCGCGGGCTCGCCATCCGCCTGCGCGCGGCCGGTTATGAGACGCTCTCCGCACACGACGGCGAAGAAGGGCTCGCGGCGGCCATCGCGGAACATCCCGATGCCATCGTGCTCGATATCCGTATGCCCCGGACGGACGGTTTGGCGGTGCTTGCGAAACTGCGTGAGCGCGAGGATACGAAAGCGATCCCGGTAGTGGTCATCTCAGCTAATGTAGTCGAAAACACGCGTGCCAAGGCGCTTGAGCTGGGGGCCCGTTATTTCGTCGTCAAGCCCTTTCAAGCCACTACCCTGATCTCGACGATCGAATCAGTGGTGGCCGAACCATCGGCAATAAGTAACGAGCAGCCATGAAACCCAAGACAGTCCTCATCGCGGATGACGACCAGACGTTTGTCAGAGTGATGACCATGCGCTGCCGATTCCTGGGGCTGGACGTTCGTACCTGCTCGGATGCAATGTTTGCGCTAACGTTGATCCACAAGGATCCGCCCGACCTCGTGCTGCTGGATATCAACATGCCGGCCGGGAACGGCCTCGCGGTCTGTGAGATGCTCTCGACCGATCGCAGGCTGTCCTCGGTACCGGTGATCATTCTGACCGGGAGCCTCGACGATGAAACGAAAGAGCGTTGCCGGGCGCTAAATACACGATACTTTTTGAAATCGCCGAACCTGTGGGATCGGCTAAAGCCGGTCGTGTGCGACATGCTCGATATCCAGCCGGACGATACCGAGTAAAGACAACGAGAACTATAGGACCCCGGTTTGCAACCGGTCAACCGATCCGATAACGGTTGATAGACATTCAGGTGCATGCCATGAAACCCAAATCCGTCCTCATCGCCGACGATGACCGATCCTTGAGACAAGCCCTGGTGATCCGCTGCCGGGAACTGGGGCTCGAGGCCCGAGTTTCTCCCGACGGCATGCACGCATTCAACACGATCTGCCGGCAGCCGCCGGACTTGCTGATTCTCGATGTGAACATGCCCGCCGCCACCGGCTTGCACCTCTGCGATGAACTCGCGCGCGACCGGCGGCTGGCCCCCATCCCGGTCATCATCCTGACGGGCAAATCCGATGAAGCCACCGTCCAACACTGTGAACGATTGGGGGCTCACTACGTCTGGAAGGGCCTGGATACGTGGGATCAACTCAAGCCCGTGATCTGTAAGCTGCTCGAACTCCCCCTCGCGACCGGCGAGAATAACGAGTCGCCGCCGGCAGAGGCCGCCACAACCGCACCCGGCCAACCCGTCGCGGAACCTTCAGCACCCACGGTCCTGGTCATCGACGACGATCCCGACGTCTCCAAGGCCATCAAGATCAGACTCCAGGCCCACGGCGTCGAGGTCCTCCGTGCCTTCAGCGGCATGCAGGGTTACTGGATGGCGCTCAAGGAAAAGCCGAACGCGATCATCACCGACTACGCGATGCCCGAGGGCAGCGGCGATTATGTACTCGGACGTCTGCGGGACCACGCGGTAACGAGGGGCATTCCGGTCATCGTTCTGACCGGCCGAACGGTCGCCGGCCGGGAGGACTTTGCGCTCAAACGTCAGATGTTCAGCCTCGGCGCAAAGGCGTTCTTAACCAAACCCCTGGACTTCGACGCGCTCATCAACGAATTGAAGGTTCACATTAACTTTCCGAAGAAACCGGCCCAGGCGGCATCCCCGTATGCCTGACAGTCCGCCGCAAAAGCCATGTAGCGGCCTGCGCCTCGCAGGCCGTACGCCCAAAGCGGCGTTTCCGACCTATTACGGCCGGCGAGGCGCCGGCCGCTACAGTCCGTGGCCGGTGCTGATTTTTGCGGCGGTCTGCTGGCACACCGGGCCGCTTGACTCGTCCGTAAAGTACGGGCGGAAAATGTGCTCGAGGTCTTCCCACTGCTGTTCCGTGATCGAGAACCACGCCATCCCGGCCTGGTTGTCAAGCTTGACGATCGCGTTGAGGTTGGCGTCCTTTATCTGAATTTGTGCCAGACGACGCGCGAACGCCTTGTTCACTATGCGGATATCCTCATACGCTCGGGACAGGTCCCGCAATTCCCAGTCAGGCGCATGCCCGTGCCGCTGCCGAAAGAACTGGGCCAGCAGATACATCGAGACCGCGCGGTAGGTCGTTTGCTCGGCGGTGGAGAACGGCAGGTGCGTATAGACCATCGGTCGAAGCTTATCCAGATGCGGGCACCCGCTGGTCGCCATTATTAGCCCCATCAATGAACTGGCCGCTTCCTGCAACGCGCATCTCTTCCCATACGATCGCGCCTCCGTCTGGACGACGATATCCACCTCATCGAACGAGACCCGGTCGCAAAACGCGTCACTGACGGGAACCAGGTTCCGGGCCACGGGACACCGCGGGTGCTCGTCCACGCTCAGCGGACAGTTGGGGCATTGATGAAACGTCAACGCCGTCCATTCCGGCTCTTCGTTCGGCGGCTTGGAAACGAGTCCCAGCGCGGGCTGTCGCAGCTTTATGTTGAACTCCCGCGTGGTGCCGTCGCCAAAGGTGAATTGATAAGTCGTGACTCTATCCTCGGGCATGATGCACCTCACCTGTCGATTGGCACGTCCCGCGACCAATCTCCGAATGTATGCCCATGATCCCGGCGAGTCCCCTACGCCGGAAGCCTGGCATCCAACTACTATTAAGTCGGAAAGATGACTTGCCCGGATTGGCTTTCCCTGCCTGGTCCGGAAATAACTCTGTTTAGGAATCCTGGATACACGCGTTGAACGAACGCAAGGCAGAGCCCCACACTCCCCATTTGCTCCCCGTGTTTATTACAACCTCTATCAGTCCGCCGCAAAAGTCGGCGGCGCCCATAGACTGTAGCGGCCGACCCCCCGGTCGGGCGGAGAGTTCGGGGAAACAACCCCGGGCGCGCTCGGGCGCCACGGGGGGCGGGCGCGACAAGCCGTTTACGGCCGCCGGGGGCGGACGCGGTCGTAATGACATTTAGCCGTCCGCCGTAAACGTCTTGTCGCGGCCGACCCCCGATTCGACGGATCTCGCGAGCGGATGTTTTCCCGTACTCTCCGGCCGACACGGGGGTCGGCCGCTAC
>JAUWNI010000147.1 GCA_030612705.1 Phycisphaerae bacterium
CGCCGGGGGCGGCGCATATCCCTAAAACCCACAGCAGCCCGGGCCTGTCGTGGGGCGGGACGTCGGGGCCGAGGACGGCCCGGCTCTGCTTGGTTGCGGCCAACGGCTGCGCCGCGCTCTTCGATTCGTAGAAGTCGTCACGGTCGGGAGGACACCCAGCGATGAGTTTCGTAATGTCCTCTGCGATACTGGTCATCTCTTGCCTGCCTTTGGTCGGCGGGTGCGTGAAACGACGCCCGAACGCTTTGACCTGCGGCCTGTCGCTGCGGCCCTGGAGTTCGTTTTCTTTTGCCTGGGCTGGGAACACTTCCTCTTCTCCGGGGCCACCAGATCTTGGAGGGTGACGTTGTCGAGCACGTTTTCGACCGCGCCGGCGAGTTCCTGCCACACGCGACGGGCCGGGCAGTGATTCGACCTGTCACATGCTCGCTTGTCCGCCACGCAGTCCACCAGCGACAGCGGACCTTCCAGGGCGCGCAGCACTTCGCTGAGCTTGATTTCGGCGGGAGGGCGGGCCAGGACGAAGCCCCCGCCGCTGCCGCGCACACTGCGGACCAGGCTGGCCGCTTTCAGCGCGGTCAGCAGGGCGTGCAGGTACTTGCGGGAAAGGCCTTGCCGCTCGGCTACGGTGCTCATCTGCACCGGCGCCCGCCCGAAACCCCGGGCTAGTTCGAACATGGCCCGCAGGCCGTAACGTCCGCGTGTGGAAATCTGCACTGTATTGTCCATTAAGTCTACTACAATAGTAGACTAGTCGCCGATGGCAGGCAAGTCAAGCCCGCGGCGGGATTTTTTTTTCGGTTCCCCGTGGCTACCGACAACTCGCTCCTCATTGAATTCAAAGGACTTGCGCGATCCCTCGTTCCGAGCTTGGTCGGTTACGATACACCCTCACAAGATCCGAATTGAGGAGGCGAAATGGGCGTCGTGCGTACGATCTTCTTGTTCCTCCGCGTGTTCATCACAAACCGCTCCACCATCGCTGCCGAAAACCTGGCGCTGCGTCATCAACTCGGCGTTGTGCAGCGGGTCGGTGGAACGTCCGCAGCTGCGAAAGCGTGATCGAATCTTCTGGACTTGGCTCAAGCGGCTATAGTCGGACTGGAGGTCGAGTCTCGTCGTCGTTAAGCCAGAGACCGTCATCCGTAGGCACCGCGAAGGATTCCGGCTCTACTGGCGCTGGATATCGCGAACGCACAGACGCGGCCGTCCGAGAACCGCCGCGGAGATGCGTAACGCGCTACGATCACAGCCAACGAGATCGACCCGGCCCAGCAGATCCGGGCAACCGGGGATTACCGGTGCGCGAAACTCCTCCTCAATGGCCAGGAGCCTGGTGTCCAAATTGGATACTTCGCTAGCCTGGAACGCCGCCAGCATGCGCTGGGCGAGATCCCGGAGGCTCTCGGCGGATTCGTTCTTGCCGAACTGTACGGGCACCGCGGCCTCATCTTGCCAGGCCCGCTCGTGAACCGATACCAGTTCGTCGATCGACGGTGGTGCCGTGCCCTCGAACGCCCGGCGGCAGTGATATTCGAGCGCCCGGTAGATCACACCGCCGAAGATCAGGCTGCTCGACTTGAACTCGGGAACCAACTTGGCGACGTAGTTGAAGTAGTACCGCAACGGACACCGCTGGTACGTGCTGATCGCTGAGTAAGATATGTTATCGCGGCCGGTGAGCCTGCGGGCGATGTCGTTCGGTTTCCGTGCTCGGGGCGGCTGGGTGGCGGGCGCTTGGTTGCAACACCCGCGATCACCGGCCACCTCCGTTCCGGCTGCCCGCGGGCGCGGACTTCAGGTCGTCGATCAGGCTGCTCGCCTCGCGCAGCGTCAGCTCCTCCAGGTCGTCGACGCGGAACCATTCGCTGGCGAGCCTGACGGGGTCGACGCCCTGACGGTTGCAGATGGCCTTGATCGCCCGGCCCCGCGAGCTGGTGGCGTACCGCGTGTTTTGTTGCCCATTGCCGCCGCGCTCACCGTTGGAACGGTCGTCGCGCCGGTGGCCCTCGCGATTGGCCGCACTGTTTTCGACGTTTGGCGAACCGTTCGCCAGCTCGCTGTCCACGGATTGGCGGGCAATATCGAAGAGCTTGCGGATGCGCGCCATCAGGCCGTCGGGGTCGCCGATCAGCCCGCTCTCCAGCCGGCACACTGAGCCTCGTTTCGCCGAAAAGCTCAAGGCCGATTTCGCCGGATTCGGAGAGTTTTTCGCCGGGCGCCGGGCCGGCCCGGATCAGCCGCACGAGGCCGGCGGCGAGGATGGAGATGATCTCGTCGTGGCGCTGTGCGGGCGTGATCTCGGCGCGTTTCGACGACGTCCGTGTCGCAGGCATGCGGGCTCCTTCCCTGGGTGCTGCCGAGGGGATTCACCCGCCTACATTTGCGTGAGTATCGAAATTGTCGCGAAGGGGGTCCGATCGTGGGAAGCTCCGTCGGCTACGATTCGGCGGCTTGGACGGCAGGGTCGAGCTTCTCGGCGGCTGCGGCTGTGGACAGAATACGTACATGCCTCTACCAGGTGGACCATCCGACAAGGCTGGCAACCGCTGCGAGGCGCGGTGGACTGTCGTCTGCATGGCCCGCGTGCTGCACGGCGAGTATGAGTCGACCCGCCTTAAGCAGCCGGACCTGGAAGGCCAAGGCGTCGAGTTCCGTCTGCGTCTCGGCGCCGCGCGTGAGTATCACCAGGTGAAGCGGCGACGCGCCCGAAGTGGGCACTGGACCCGGTACTACTAACGATGGTTTTCTTCGCTTCCCGCGAAGATATTTTCACGCCGCGGGGGGTGACACGGTCTGGCGCAGCCCTGCCGTGCGTGTTGAGCGCCAACCACGGCCAAGCTTCGCTTGACCGTGCCACCCCCCGTCCAGAGTTCAAAGTAGGTTATCTCAACGGCGCAGCCCAGCAATAATCCCCAATCGTCAATCTTCAATCGTCAATCCCCATGCTCCTTTGGTTGCGGCCAACGGCCGCGCTGTGGGAACTGAATGTCACGGGCGTCCTGCCGGCCGTCGTGGGTGCACGGGATGGGGCCCATTTGGCTCTTTATCGGACCGATCCAGATGATCCGCAGTTCTCGCCATTGAGTTGACAATGCGGCGGTGGCAGTCTAGCATCCTTACGATGTGTGTTCTGTCGCGATCGATCTTCGTTTGCGTTTTGGCACTGCTCCAGCTTTCGTCGGGAACTGGGCATGTGCTGCATTATACTCTGGAGGGGGCCGTCCCGGAGCGCCGCGATTGCACCGACGCGACGTGCAGGATGGATCAGAATTCCGCGGCCTCCCGCCACGACGAGTTCGACACTGACCCGCCGGTTCAGCACGATTGTAACAACTGTTTTCTCTGCGACGCGTCCGACGGGCAGATCGCTCGGGTGACGCGGCAACAGCGTCCGATCGAGTATGCTGTTACGGTAAGCCCCCTGAGTGGCCTCGCGGCGTTTGAGTCGTTAGCCAATCCGATGCTCGGCTTGCCGCCCGTATCTTCGCCACTCCACCCCGCAACTCTCCACGCAGTTACGCTTCCTCTGCTCGATTGATCCTCTGAAGACCGTTATCGGAACCTTGCGAGAGCAAATGTGTACTCCGCGAGGGTGTTTCCGTGCGCCGTTAAACGCCCCGTGTTGCATGGGGGCGCGACGAGGCTTTTTCAGAGAATGATCATGTCACACATAAAGAGATGGTCCCGGGCGTTACCCGCGGCGTTGCTCGTCCTGGCGGGCTGCGCAACGTACGAACGGCGGCCGCTGGAACTTGAGCAGTATGCGGAGAATTGGCCTCTTCGTGAGCTCAACATCGATTCCATTCGCGAGTACGCCGAGACGCTGGCTGGCGGCGAGGAAAACGTGCCGTACGACCCGTCCGACGGGCTGAGCTTGATGGAGGCGGAGGCCGTCGCGCTGGTCTTCAACCCGCGGCTCCGATTGGCCCGGGCACAGGCGGAGGTACCACTCGCCAGCGCGCGCGAGGCCGGTTGGTGGCCGGATCCCGAGTTCGAAGCCGAGGTGTTGCGCTTCGCCACTCGCGGCACGCAGACGAGTTTTCGCTTCGACGGACCGTCGTTCAAGGGCATCAACACCGGCATCATCGGCGCCAATGGCCTTAGTGCGGACGGCTTGGAGATCACGCCGCCGGGCTACCGCCGTGTGGGAGGGGATTTCGTCGACGATCCCTGGATCGTCGGCGCGAGCTTGAGTATCACGATTCCCATCTCGGGGCGGCTGGCCGTCGAGCAGGACTGGGCCTGGGCGGAGTACGGCGCATCCTGGAGGCGGATACTCATCTCGGAATGGGAACTCCTGACCCGCTTACGGGCGGCGTGGCTGGAGTGGTCGACCACGCGCGAACGAATCGAGGTAATCAAGGCGTTCGTTGAGCAGCTCGGCACCGTCGCGACGATGACCGAGCGGCTGGCAGCGGCCGGCGAACTCAAGCCGACCGAGGCACGCCTGCTGCTCGTCGAACTGCAACGCCGGCGCACGGCATTGCAGGCGGCGGAGTCGGAAGCCGAATTGCAGCGGCTGGGACTCCTTGCGATGCTCGGTTTTGCGCCGGAAGCGCCGGTCGAACTTCAGCCGGATGTGTTCCTGCCGCGCATCGACGAGGCCCCGGATGCACGTCGCGACACGCTGTTGCGCCGCGATCCGCGGATTATCGCGGTGCGGGCTGAATACGAAGCGGCCGAGCAACGCCTGCGACTCGAAGTGCGCAAGCAGTACCCGGATCTCAATGTAGGTCCGAGCTATTCGTTCGAGGGGGGCTTCTCACGCCTTGGATTCGGGTTCGGTTTTCCGATCCCGCTGTGGAACCACAATCGCCAGGCGGTCGCGGAGGCCAGCGCGGAGCGCGAGGCTGCCCGCACGCGCGCCGAAGCGCGGATCGAACAGGTGTTCTCCGAGTTGGCTCGGGCCGAGGCAAGACTGCGCTATGCGGCTGAGCGACGGGAAATGCTGCTCGATGAGGTTGCGCCGCTGGTGGATCGCCAGGTTGAGGAGACGCGCAAGTTGCTCGACCTGGGTGAGGTTAACGTGCTCGTATTGCGTGCCGCGCTGATCAGCGCGGTGAAAACGAAACTTGAATTGCTCGATGCAATCCTGGCGGAGGCCCAGGCGGCGAACGCATTGCAACAGATGCTGGCGCCGCGCTGGATCACGCCTTCACAGGCGGAAGTTGAGGAGGACGACGAATGAACAAGCATCTTACCGAACGAAAGTGCTCAGCGGCCGGCGCGGCGGTGATTGCCGGACTGATCGTGCTCCTGACGTTACCTGGCTGCCGCGATGATGCGCCGTCAAATGTTGATACTTATGCGCACGAATGCGATCACGAACACGAAGAAGCCGCCGCGGCGCCGACCAGCCGCATCGGCATTCCTCCCAGCGTGCGTCAGAACCTGGGCATCACGTTTGTGAAGGCCGAGCGGCGAGCGGTTCGCAGCGTGATTCGCCTGCCGGGCCAGTTTGAGTTCAGGCCCGAGGCGCGGCGTGAGTATAACGCGATGCTCTCGGGGCGCGTTCGACTGGCCGTCGATCAATTCCAAACGGTCGCCGCGGACGATCTGCTGTTCGAGCTTGACTCGCCCGAGTGGCATCGCGTGCAGTCAGGGCTCGCGGAGGCGTTCAAGACGTGCTATTGCTGCCTTCCCGAATTGGACGCCGCCCGCGCGGCGAAGAAGGAGAACGAGACCCAGATTGAGTTCCTGGAGCAGCGCATCGGGCGGTTGACGGAAGCTGGTTCGCGTGACGTTGAGCTGGAGGCCGAGCTGTCAAAGCTGCGGACGAAGGCGCCGCGGCTGGAGGCCCAAGTCCGCGCCAAGGAGGCCGACATGCAGTCGGGGCTCCTGGCGTACAACGTCTTGCTGAACGAAGCACAATCGTTGTCCGGCGTGCATCGCGACCGACTCGAACAACAGTTGGAGCCGAAGGAAGGCGAATCGCTCGCAACCCCGTACTGGTCGACAGTGGATCGCATCGTTGTGCGCGCGGAGACGGCCGGGGTGGTCAATCAGGTCGGCGTAACCAACCAGGGATGGGCGGAGACGGGGGATCTGATCGTGGAGACGATTGACCCCGCCGCCCTTCGTTTTCACGCGGATGCCCTGCAGACGGATATCAATCTGTTCGAAGACGGTCAGCCGGGGCGCATCGTTCCGCCGCTGGGTGGCAGCATTGACCTGCAGGACACGATTGACGGTCGGATCGACGTCGGGTTTCAGGCGCATTCCGAACAACGCACGATCCCCATCTACCTTGTGCCCGATCGGTTGCCGCGCTGGGCGAAGGCCGGGGTGACGGCGTATCTGGAGGTTTCCGTCAACGGCGAAGAAAAACCGGTGTTGGCGATCCCCGAGGCCGCCGTTGTGCGTGACGGCCTCAACAAGGTGTTCTTCCGGCGCGATCCGCGTGATCCGGACCAGGTGATACGGGTTGTCGCCGACCTGGGCGCGACGGACAACCGCTGGATCGAGGTGAAGAGCGGCGTGCGAGCCGGCGATGAAATCGTGCTCGGCGGGGTCTATCCGCTGATGCTCGCCAGCTCCACGACCGGCGAGGCATTGAAGGGCGGCCACTTTTGCGGCCCTGACGGCACGTTCCACGAAGGCGACGAACACTAGTGCTCCGTCGCAGCTCAAATGCGGGGTGGCACAGGCGTCCCGCCTGTGTCGATCTCGGGCGAGACGCCCGAGCCACCCTTCAGATGAGAGGCGACAGAGCACTAGGGGAGAACTAATATGCTGAAGAACCTGATTCGCTTCTCCGTTGAGAACGCAGCGCTCGTGATCATCCTGGCGATCCTGGCGATTGGCTTCGCCGCCTACCAGGTGCCGCGGATGGCCGTCGATGTGTTCCCGGAGCTCAACGCGCCCACGGTCACCATCATGGCGGAGTCTGCCGGGTACGCGGCCGACGAGGTCGAACAGTACATCACATTTCCGATCGAAAGCGCCGTAAACGGATTGCCGGGCGTGCGGCGGGTTCGCAGCACCAGCGCGATCGGCCTGTCCATCGTCTGGGTCGAATTCGACTGGGGCGTCGACATTTATCGAGCTCGTTACCTCGTCTCCGAGCGGCTGACGCTCGCCGAAGAGCGCCTGCCGCCGAATGTGCACAGCGAGATCACGCCGGTGACGAGCATTACCGGCGAGATCATGCTGGTTTCGTTACGCTCTCCGGAAGGCTCGGTGAGCCCCCTGAAATTGCGGGCCTTTGGCGAGTTCGAGCTCCGCAATCGACTATTGAGCGTGCCCGGAGTCTCGCAGGTGGTTGCGATCGGCGGCGAGTTACCCGAGTACCAGGTCAATGTCGATCAAGAGCGGCTGCGGCTTTACGACCTGACGATCAAGGATGTCGTGGCCGCGGCGGGCGAATCACACAGCACGGCCGGGGCCGGGTATCTGGCCAACGTGGGCGGGCTTGAGATTCCGCTGCGCCAGACGGGGCGCGTGCGGAGCGTGGAGGATATTCGCTCCACTATCATCAAGTACGAAAAAGGGACGCCGATTACAATCGGCCAGGTGGCCGAGGTCGAGATAGCGCCGGCATTGAAACGGGGCACGGCCTCCGAGGGAGGGCATGCGGCCGTCGTGCTCAGCATTCAGAAGGCGCCGGGCACGAACACGCTCGCGCTGACGGATGCGGTCGATAAAGTCCTCGACTCAGTCGAAACGGCCCTGCCGCCGGGCGTGGCATTGAACCGGCACATCTTCCGACAAAGCGACCTCATCAACGTTTCGCTGCACAACGTGCTCGAGGTGGCCCGCGATGCCGCGATTATCGTCGCGATCGTGCTCATCCTGTTTCTGTTGAACGTGCGTACGACGATCATCACGCTGACAGCCATTCCGTTGTCAGGCGCCATCGCGTTGCTGGTGTTGTGGGGCTGGGGCGGGACGATCAATGTGATGACGCTCGGCGGCCTGGCGGTCGCGATCGGCGTCGTCGTGGACGACGGCATTATTTTCGTCGAGAACATCTACCGCCGGTTACGCCTCAACCAGACGCGACCGGAGAGCGAGCGTCAGGATCGCGGCCTGGTGATCCACGGAGCATGCACGGAACTGCTCAACTCGGTGCTCTTCGCGACGCTGATCATCGTGATCGTGTTTCTGCCAATGCTGTTCCTGCGCGGTCTGGAAGGACGTTTCTTCCAGCCGCTCGGGATCACGTACATGCTGTCCATCGGCGCATCGCTGCTCGTGGCGCTGACGGTCACCCCCGCTTTGTCGAAAATCCTGTTGCGCGGTCGTCTGCGCGGCGCGGAGCGGGAAACGTTCGTGATCCGATGGCTAAAGGCGTTTTATCGCCCGGCGCTGCTGCTTGTCGTACGGTTCCGAAAGACCACCGTCGCCGCCGCGCTGGTGTTGACCGGTCTTAGCATATGGTTGGCGAGTACGTTCGGCGCCAGTTTCCTGCCCGAGTTCAACGAAGGAACTTTTACGGTCTTCGTGATGGCGCCGCCCGGTACGTCGCTCGAAGAGAGCGATCGCATCGCCCGGGGCGTCGAGCAGCGGCTCGTGAAGCTCGAGGGCGCGCGTTCGGTCGTGCGCCGCACGGGTCGCGCCGAGCGCGATGAGCACGCCGAACCCGTCAGCAACAGTGAGATCGAGGTCACCGTCGAGGCCGGCCACGACAAGGCCGCTATCAGGCGCGAAATCGACAAGATCCTGGCAGCCGTGCCGGGGATGACCACTACGATTGGTCAACCGATCGAACACCGGCTTTCGGCCATCATGTCCGGCACGCCGGCCGCGATCGCGATCAACGTCTACGGCAAAGACCTGCGTATTCTGCGGAAGGTCGCGAAAGAGATTGAAGAAGCGATCACGCCGTTGCCGGGGGCCCGCGATGTCGCCGCCAATCGCGAGATCATGATTACGTCGCTGCCGATTCGCTACAGGCACGATGAGTTAGCGCGCTGGGGCCTGACTCCGGCCGACGCGGCCGAGCAGGTTCGCGACGCGATCTTCGGCGAGACCGTCGCCGTCGTGAACGAGGGCGTGAACGTATACGAGATCGTCGTCCGCCTGGCGCCGGAGCATCGGCAGCGCATCCAGCAGGTGAAGGATCTCATGCTGCGCGGCCGCGACGGCAAGCTCGTCCGCTTGAATGAAGTCGCCAACGTCGGCATCGAGAAGGCGTCGAACCTGATCTCGCGCGAAAACGCCCAACGTAAGGCCGTGATCTCCTGCAATGTCGCCGAGGGCTTTAATCTCGGCGATCTTGTCGAGGAGGTTCGGCAACTCGTCAACCCAATCGTAGCGCGCTACGGCTATGCCGTCTCGTATGGCGGTCAGTTCGAAGCCCAACAGTCGGCGTCCAACACGCTGTACGTCATGGGCGCCGGGGCGGCACTGCTCATACTGTTGTTGCTCAACATGTCGTTCGGATCCTCCAGGGCCGCCTTGCTGGTCATGATCAACCTGCCGCTCGCACTGATCGGCGGCATCGTGGCGATCTTCATAGCCGAGTCAGAGAGCGTGTTTGGCAACGCGCTCGCGTTGTGCGGGCTCGGCGGTCGCTACGAGGCTCCGGTGATCTCGATCGCGAGCATGGTCGGGTTCATCACGCTGTTTGGAATCGCCGTGCGGAACGGGATTCTGCTGGTCAACCATTACGCGCACCTGATGCGAGACGAGGGCCGGACGCTGCATGACGCGATCATCCAGGGCTCGCAGGAACGGCTGGTACCGATCCTGATGACTGCCTTGACCGCCGTCCTGGGAATGCTCCCCATTGCGTGGGCGGCCGGCGAGCCCGGCAGCGAGATCCTCGCGCCCATGGCGATCGTAGTACTGGGCGGGCTGGTAAGCTCGACGTTTCTCAATCTGGTAGTGGTGCCCGCGGGGTACGCCCTGATCTTCAGGGCGTCGCGCGCGTAATCAACGAGAACTTACAGGACGGTCGGTCTCGCGGGTTCACCTCGTGAGGTGATGAAGATGCTTCGAATCGCATGAATGACGGCGTTGATTGATATCGTGCTCCTGCTGCCGATCGGCTGTGAACGCGAGTCGCCAACGGACGACACAACAGACGCGACGGCACAAGCCGCCGTTGCGACCGAACATCCCCCAGGCGATGGCCACAACCACGCCAAGGATCTGAAGGACGCTGAACATGCTGACGACCAGGCACGCGATCATGGCGAAGCGGGTCATAACGACCACGCCGGCCATGAGCACGGCAACGGTCACGGGCGTAGTGGTCATGGTCTCCGGCACATTGTCGACTCAACCGATGACCGCCCCCGCTGCGCCGTAGTCCCGCAAATCGAATTCACACTGTCCTCGTGCTCGCGTGGCGTGACCCGAGTCCGCGCACGCCCGACACGCGTGTTTCGCGGGTATCGAAACATAAATTCCCGGGCCAAAGAAGTGTAAGTCATTGAAGCGGTGATGGTTGGGCGGCGTTGAAATTTCAGGTGCGTGGTATAGGCTGGGTTTTGTTGAGGAGGGGGACGGTGCGGCCTACATGGCAACACCTAGCAGATCAAGGATCCGTTGTTGCTCGTCGTCGGGGGTGGTCTCGAGCACGACTTCGGAATCTTGAATGGTGACCGTCTGTTGGCGAATGGCTTTGAGCCGTTCCAACATGCCTGCAAAGCTCCAACGCCGATCCCGGCCT
>JAUWNI010000008.1 GCA_030612705.1 Phycisphaerae bacterium
GGCCGGGCGCCGTGCGGCCGGCGCGGCGCGGGGGAACTATAAAAACACCCTCCCCCACTACCCGCGGGCCCTGACGGCCGCGGCTCTTCGCAGTTTCCCTTAGTCGACGTATTTGTGAAACAGAGTACTAAGCATCCAACGTAAACGTCGGCAAATTACGATTGACGCAAACGTGTTGCAGAATGTTGTGCGCCGTGTCGAAACGGTGGGTGCTGAGCAGGCGTTCGAGCTTCGATTCGGTCTTGTGCAGGTTGACCCGGTGACGCCATTGCGACAACAGTCCGAGCGGCAAGCGCGGCTGACCCGGATCGAGTTCCCACGGGTGGACGTAGATCATCGCAGGTTGGCCGCGGCGTTCGCGGGCCGCGATACAACGGTGCACGATCGCTTCCGGCAGTAGGCGCAGGTAACCGCCGCCGCCGATCGGAACGCGCAGAAAGTGCCAATCGAGCGTCAATGGAGGATATTCGAGGATGCGCGCGCCCGAAGGCGACACTGCCCAAAACGGTTCCAGCGGTGCCGTGGGGACGCCGTAACGATCGTGCCGGATCGGGAAGATGCTCGCGTCGTATTCGAAGCCCTCGGCGCTGATGACGTCGAGCGCCCAGGCGGTGGCACGGGTAACCGAAAACGTCGGCGCCCGATAGCCCAGCACTCGGACGCCGACGGCGTCTTCGATTATCCGGCGAGATCGGTGCAGATCATCGCGCAATTCTTGCGGGTTCAGGCGCGCCAGGTGCTGGTGGCCGTAGCCGTGACAAGCGATTTCGTGCCCGCGCTCGGTCAGTCGGCGTAGTAGCGGAGCCATCTGCTCGACCACCGACCCGAGCACGAAAAACGTCGCCCGGCTCTGATATTCCTCCAGCAACGCGGCGATACGCTCAACGAACGGCTCGGCACGCCGTTGCACACGCGGCCACTCGGTCGGGCTCAGGCAGCCGTGAAACACTTCAGCGTGGAAGTATTCCTCGACGTCCACGCTCAAGCAGTTAAACGACGCCGGTGTGGCGACCGAGTCCGACTCGGCGAGCGGCTCAGCGCATACAGACAAACTCATACGCTAATTATCGGACAGGCAGCCGCTTCTAGCGTACACATTACGCCAAAATCTTCCTAATAGAATTCGTTTTGTGCTAATCTTCCGAACGTGGCGTGGCGATGCAAGAAATATGGGACTGGTTGATACACAGCCTCAGCCGGAAGTATCCCCCCCGGTGCCGGACCCCGAAGTGCTCTGCCGGTGCGGTTACTGCCACACGTTGCTCGAAGTGCCCGAGAATGAACATTGTGTGCACTGTCCGGAGTGTGGGCGGTCGAACAGGACTCCCGGCCGCGTGTACGTGACGTGTGAGCGCTGTGGGCGCGGTCAGCGTATCCGTTTCAAACAACGTAACAACCCGCCGCTGTGTGCGAACTGCGGTCACACTCTTCGCATTCATGAGATTGAGCTCACGTCGCAATCCCGCCACATTCATCATCACGGGCAAGGGCGATCGCACGTAAGCCGGCATGACAGCGTGGTGTTTACCATTCTGCTGTACGCGGTTGTGTTGACCTTGTTCCTTCTGTGGCTCAGCCAACGCTAGTGCTCTATTGCACGTGGAATGATGGATAATACAAAGGGTGGCCCACCTCTTTAGAGGTGGGGAACACGAATAGAACTTCGATTCGTGTTCCCCACGGCTAAAGCCATGGGCCACCCATCAATCGAGTAGCGACAGAGCACTAGTATGTGTTTCGACAAAGTGTAGCGGCCTGTCCGCCTCGTTTCCCGTGCCCATTATGATTTCGGAGAGTTGCTCGACGCGTGCTTGCCAGCTCTCGGCGCGCACCAGCGCGCGTCGTTCGGCCGCGTTGCCGTCTTGCGAAGCAGCCAAGGCCGCTGTGCACGCTGCGATGAATTCGTCGAGCGTCTCGGCGGTCCGCACCGCCGGGCTGTAGCGCAGAACCTCGGGCATCGGTGATGAAACGACCGGGAGCCCGGCGGCGAGGTATTCGCGTAACTTGATCGGATTGACCGCGCGCGTCAGACGATTCATCCGAAACGGGATCAGCCCCACGTCGAAAACGCGACAATAACCGGGCATTTCTTCGTAGGGCTTATTACCGAGCAGATAAACGTTGTCGAGCACGTCCAGCGTGGACGGGTCGCAACGCAGCGATCCGATCAGCACGAACGACCAGTCTGGCTGGTGACGAGCGGCGGCCGCGATCAGGTCAAGATCGACATAGTCACTGATTAATCCGAAGTACCCGAACACCGGTTTCGGGATGTTGCGTACATCGTCGGGCAATTGATCAGGCCGGATGTCTTCCGCCGAGGCGAAGTGGTCGAGGTCGACGCCGTGCGGCACCAGGTGCGTATTGGAAGACTGCCGACTACGTTGCTCGTAGAGCGTTTGTGACGTCGCGAAGACAACGTCGGCGGCGGCACAGGTCTGCCGTTCCAGCCTGGTAATCAGCTCGGCGTTGAATCCACTGAACGCCGCGAAGTCATCGACGCAATAATAGACGACCCGTTCGGCATCGAGCAGGTCGATCAGTTCGGGTACGTCGGGCGTGAAGAGCCAGAGCTGTGTCGGACGCCGCGGAAGCTGTCGCAGTGCGCTCCTGATCTGCCGCACCATCAGCCGGGTGTTGACGTAACGAGCAGTCGGCGACTCCGGCAGGGGCAGCACAAGCGGGGATAAAACGTCGATCGTCGGCTGTACCCGCCGCGCCCCCGCGCAAACCTCGCGGAGTCTGCGAACGATCATGCGTGAGTCGCCGCGGTTGAGCTTTGGTCGCCGCGAGGCGTGATAGTTAATCCAGAGAATGTGATTCTGCTCGGCGAGCAGCCGCATGATGTGGTGCTTGCCGGTCGGGTGCGCGTTCCAGTTGCTGGCCACGCAGACGATGTTGCGGTCGCGAATCAAGTCGCTACCTCGGTCGGGGCACCGACTGGAGCGGCGGTTTGGCCGCACTCCGTATTCTCCGCTTCTTCCCCGGGTTTCGTTTCGTACGGCTTCTCGATCGGTTGACCGGACAGGGCCTGCTCGATTCGCCACAATTGTTCGTGCGGCTGGTAGTAATCCTCGATTGTCCGCCGCGCCCGCAGACTCAACTCCTTTGCCAGAGCATCGTCGGTGAGCAGTCGGACGACGGCGTCGGCGAATTCATCCGGTTCGCGCGCGATCAGGAAGGGAGGTTGGCCGTCATAGTCGATCCCGGCGGCGGTATCGGGCGTGACCACCGCGGGTTTTCCAATCGCCAGGGCGCCGAGCAACTTGCTCTGCACGCCGATGTCGCCGTCGACCGGGTTGATGAAGACGCGCAGCGCGTCGAGATAGGGGTGTGTGTTCGGCACAAATCCGGTTACCCGTACACCTTGCTCGCGGCCCCAGCGCCGCACCTTGCGGGCGGGGCGGTTCCCGACAATCCACCAGCGCGCCGCCGGTATACTCTTTTTCACTCGCGGCCAGACGTGCCGGCCGAACCAGTCGATAGCGCGCACGTTCGGCGGATAGAACATCGAACCCACGCTGCCGACGATGGGTTCGGATGACAGGACGGGGTGCTTGTTCGAAAACCCGGCTCGATCCACACCCGCGATCTCCACGCAGGTCCGCACGACATCGGAGTGCCTGGGGTCGGTGCAGACGATGAGCTTTTGGCGTTCGCGTTCGTTGGCCACTAAAGTAACGTCGTGCGAGCGGACCCAGCGTCGCTCCCCCGCCCGTAAAAGCCATGCTTCCAACACATAAAGCAACCACAGGGGCGACCTGCTGCGCTTCGCGTAAACCCGCCACTTGTGACTGTCCACGTCGCACATGTCGAGCACGCGGCGGGTGTCGACGAGTTCCGCCGCCGGTGCCATTGCGGAGGAGAACGTCAAGACGGCGTCAAATTGTACGGTCTGAATCCACGAGCGGACCGTGCGTTTGAGCGCGGCGCTGTTGAAAAAGCCCTCGGTCAGACTGCGACCGCGCAGCAGGCTGATCCCGCCTTTCAAGAGTGAGACCGGCGTGGAGCGTGGCGTGATGGCGACGTCCCGGCAAATATTGCGCACGTTCGCCAATTGGGCCGGGTAGGGTTCGCGGTCGTTCAGACATGCCAGCCACACGTCGTGACGCTGTGCCAGGTATTCCAGCTCGGCCCACGAACGGACCGTGTCGCCGCGGTTAGGCGGATACGGAAAGCGTGGCGTCAGCATCAAAATGTTCATTTTACCGGACTTATCCCGGAATCGATCTTGCCAGCCAGGCTCCCAGCGGCTTTGTCAAAGCCAGTGGCAACCACGGCCACACCCGTCGGGCCAGTGAGAAACGCGGATTGTTGGGCGTAAGGTCCGGGGGCGTACGTCCCGCCGGGACATAACGCTGGTAGCCCAAAGTTTGCGCTTCAAAGCCCTGATTCTTTTTAAATCGGTAGGAACCGGTGTTGTCCTTGCGGCTACGTCCGAAATCGAAATGGTGCAGTCCGGATCGGACCGCTCGTTCCATGACGGCGAAATAGATGAAATTGGTCGCGCCGGTGCAGCGGATGCGCTCGTCCACGCCCACGAAATAAGGGTAGACGACGTCGCGAAAGACGAAGCTCAGCAACCCGGCGACCGTGTCCCCGCCCTGCCGAACGACGGTCACCCAGGCCCGCCGGCCGAGCCGCTCGACCAGGCCATCAAAGAACCGATACGGGTAATTGATCGAGGCGAGCCGTCGCATGCTGCGAGCGTACAGCTTCCAAACCGTTGGCAAGAGGGCCGCGTCGTGCTGGACCGTCAAATTTTCACGCTGCTGAGCCTGGCGGACGGCGGCGCGTGCCTTACGCGGCAGATAGTTCGACAATTCCTCGACGCGCAGCGGCAATGGGCGGACGAAGCCGGCGTAACGCTCGTCGTCGATCATCCCCTGGACGCCCCCGGTCGCCGAGCGGAGCTCCAATGACCGGGCTCCGCGCTGGTCGGCGAGCCGCATCGCCTCCACGGCCAAAGCCTGCCGTACCGTTTCGTCATCGCTGAGGATTCCGCCGTAAGTCCCGTAGGGCACGCTGACGAGCAGTGTACCGGCGAGGATGCTGCGGACCTCGAGGAGCGGGAGGACGCCGACGAGACGCCCTTCGCGTTTGGCGAGCAGATGGACGGCGTCGTGGTTGAAGACGGCCTGAACGGTTTCGCACCAGTCGGGGTGGTGAAAGAGCGTTCCGCCGGGCGTGTTCTCGACATAATCGGCCCAGGCTCGGCGCGTTGTTTCGTTATGGACCGGATGGATTGTGACGCCGGAGGCCGCAACGGGCTGACGAGGTGTCTCAGTCGTTGTTGTAGTAGTAGCTATAGTAGCGCTCATAGTAATGGCCGCGCTGGTCGTTATATTGTGACAGAAGGCACCCGAGAACCTTCACGTTGGTCGTTTGTAAAGTGCGAACCGCTTCCTGGATGGACGGTTCGGGTGTGCGGCGCATTTCGATCACGAGGATCAAACCGTCGCAGTGCGGGGCCAACATGCTGACATCAGAGACGGTGTTGACCGGCGGCGTGTCCAGAAAGGTAAAGTCAAAATGGTCGTGGAACTGCGTAAAAACGGTTCGCACCGCCGAGGCACCGAGCAGTTCCCCGTATTTTTTATCCGAGGCGCCGCCGGCCGTGATGATCTTTAGATTTGGGAAAGGTGTCGGCCGGAGGACTTCCGATAACTGCGCCTTCCCGCGGATCAACTCCGCCAAGCCTGGCCGCGGGGTTATTCCCAGCATTCGCGCGATCGAAGCCCGCCGAAAGTCGGCGTCAATTAGCAGCACCTTGTGCTCGTTTCCTTCGGCCATCACCGTGCTAAGATTGATCGTTGTGACGCTCTTGCCTTCCTGCGGCAGACTGCTGGTGATCGCGATTATCTGGTGCTTGTGCTGCGGGTTCATGTTCAGCAGACGTGCCCGTAGCGAACGGTACTGCTCGCTGACGGCCGAGTAGCGCTCATGGAACGTTACCAGCGCCTGATCGAGCTTGCTCGCGTCCCATTCGATCGTCCGGTCGTCGATGATGTTACTCGCAGACGCCTGCGTGCCCGCGGGATCCGGCGTGAATGCCGAGGCGCTGTCGGCCGGCGGGCCGACCGGCGCTGCTGTTTGCGAGTTCTGTGTCTCCTCGGGCAGCGCAGTATTGCTCGCGTCCGCACTCTCGCCGGACTTGGCTCGCAGCTTCTGCATGATTTTCTGCATCGAGCCCACGGGCTGACCTCATTCCTCGTGTTCGCTCCCGAGAGACGTCGGCGGCGCGCCCACGCTTTCCAGGACGTTGTCGAGCGTCGATATGGCGCGGCCGTGCAAGTTGGGGTGTTCCAGACTGGAATACGCCAGCGACGCTGTTATGAATAGAGTACACAGCAGAATGCACAGGGTCGGCGTCCAGAGCATCCGGGCGACAAACTGGCGATGCCGGACGCGCGGTGTGTTAATGACCGAGATGCATTCCAGAATCGGCAGGCCCAGCGTGCGCGTCACCTGGCCGGCCGAGCGGAAGGAACGGTCGAGCAGCTCGACCAGCGCGATCAGCAGCGCGGCCGCCGCCAATCCGCACCCCAGGCATACTACGAAGATGGCCATGGCCTGCGGTTTCAAGGCGTGCGCGTTTTCCTTCGGCTCCTCGATCAGGGCGAACTGCGTTCCGCGATCCCCTCTTTCAACGACAAGGATACGCTCGAGCTGGGATAGATGCTGTCGCCAAACGGCGGCGGTTGCCACATCCTGCCCGAGCTTGCCCTCGAGCTGTTTCATTTCATCGCTGCTTTGCAGCATCCGATCGTAGAGCGTGGCGAACTCCGTGGCCCGCGTCTCGGCTTTGGCCAGATGCTTGTCGGCGATGTCCAGTTGCGACCGCAACGCGTCCAATTCGAGCTCAACCCGCAGGCGCTGTCCGGCCAGTACCGGGTCTTGTTCGCGCAGCCGCTGGACCGCCTCGCGCTGGGGCGCTCCATCGTCATCGGCCGTCCCGGCACGCGCCGAATTACGTGCGGCATCGAGTGCCGCGTATAGGTTGTCAAGCTTGCGCTGGAGCGTTCTGACCCGCGGATGTTCGTTGGTCATCCGCTTGATGACGATGGCGTCGGAGATCTGTTGCTGGACTTCCTTGATCGATTTTTCGATCGTCGTGTTTGTCTCGGGCAACACCGGGGGCACGGTCTGCGCGGCTTCCGTGGGGGTGGCCACGGCGGTCGACTCACACATGGGTCCCGACGTCAGGAAGCGCTCGCGGGCGGTAATCTGGGCCATCAGTTCAGCCTTGCGCTGCACCAACCGCATACGCTCCATTTCGAGAGCCTCCAGGCGCAGACCCGCGCTGGCCGGATCGCGGGGATCGACACCGGGGAATTCGGCAAATTGGGACTTCAACCGCTGATTTGCCTCATTGATCTGCTGCTGGAAGCGCTTCGCTTCGGTCGCGAAGAAATCACGTGTGCTGTGCAGTATTTGGGTGATGCGCGCGCGCGTGCGTTGGATATACCCGTCGCGCAGCGCTACGACGAAACGGCTGGCGACTGTCGGATCGTTCGAAGTGCAAGACAGCGCGATCGTATTGAGGCTTTGTGAGCTATGTATCATCTTAACGCTGGCTTGGAGGTCATACTTGCCCAGCGCTCCGTCGAGCAGCCGAAGCTCATCGTTCGTGAGTGCCTCTTTCGATGTAATCGCGTCGGGCGGCAGCAGGTTGGTGGCCATCGCCGCTTCGGCCAGAGCTCGTGAACCGGTCATATCGAGCGCGATGCTCGACTGGAGTTGGGCAAAATTGAACGGGGAGTTCGAGCGGACCAGGTTTCGCAGGACGGCATCGTCGCGACGCTCGAAGAGCGTCGAGGTGCGGTACTGGCGTGGAAGATACTGGCTGACCCAAAAGGCAATCGAGCCGACAATGCTCACCGCGAGCAGCGCCAGGCGCCAGCGGCGGCGTAGAATCCGCGCATACTCGTGCAACGTGTTGCGAAGATCATCAAAAGTACGGTCTTGGTGAACGGTCATCGTTTACGTCAACTATTCCGCCGATCCTATTTGCCAATCAATAATACGATTCAACCCGACCTACCAGGGTCTCAATCGATCGCTGTTGTTGTCGTTACTGCTCCCAACCCCGCCGCGGTCGTATTCATCGTATGTGTCCATCGCTTGCACGGGATTGGACCAGGCTCGCAGGGCCGGGCTTACCGGATAGAGCAGCTCACGCACGCGGAGACCGACCCAGGCCAACGGTGTCGGCGGCACCTCGATGATGTCGCCGGGTTGCAACAATACGTTCTGCTCGGTGTTTCCAGTGCGGACCATCTTGTCCAGATCAACCACGATAATCTTGCTCGCGCCCCCGTCGGGGTCCGGACGCACCACGCGAATTTGAGAACGCCAGGCGAGGAACGTCGGGGCGGCTTTCGCCAGGGCTTTCAGGAGGGTATCCCGCCCGGTGTAAGGCTTCGGGCCCGGGCTGCTTACCTCGCCGAAGACGTAGTATTGCTGGCTTCGGTAGCCGGCGACCTCGACGACGACTTCCGGCTCGATGTAATAGCGCGACAACTGCGCCCTTAACTTCTCGGCGATTTCCTGCGTGGTTAGACCGGCAACCTGGACTTCGCCCAGCAGCCGCAGGGCAACTTTTCCATCCGGGCGGACACGCTGTATGACTCCGTCGATTTCCCCGGCTCCCGGGGCGTGAAAGGCGAGCGTGTCGGGGGGATTGACCGTGTAGTGGCCGGTCGAGATTGAGGCATCGTTGGCCCGTAAAAACGCGACCAAATTCTCGTGGGTCGTGGCGCAGCCGGTGGTCCACACGATCAGCAGGACGGCAGCCAACCATGCTCGAGTCGGCAAACGACGGACCAGACCGGGGGTTGATTCCTCCTCCGGGGGCCGCACGGCTTGCGAGGGGCAGCGGTGACTCATTGTTGTCACGTCCGAATATCATGCCGAGCCATCCGTGGCCGATCATCGCACCTCCAAGTGCTACTGTGGGAGTTATCGACGAATCCGCCCCCGGGATGAAAAACGGGTTATGGGTAAAACCCGGATTTCTACGTCTATTCGTAGTGACGCGTTGTTATAGCCCCCCCCCCTCCGGAGCCGATGTTCCCGATGATTCCATTGTGCCTGAGAGGCTATGGAGCGCTTATGGACGCCTACGAGCACTTTCAACTGAATAAGCCGCCCTTTGACCCCTTGCCCGACGCGGAATTCTTCTTCGATGCCCCCGTCCACGCAGAGACCTTGGCTACGCTGCAATACGTGGTTTACGCGAGAAAGGGCTGTTGCGTAGCCATCGGGGAATCCGGGTACGGAAAAACCCTGCTCGCCCGCATCGTTGCCGACAACGCCACCGCCACCACGCCGGTTTTGTGGGTCCACGGCGGCGGACAGCCCGATAACCAGACAAACGTCAGTGTTTTTCTACCCCATCGGTTTGCTCGTGCCGGGCAGAATGTCCAGGTCGAAAAAACGACGCTCGCCGCCGAAGCGCACACCACGCGCTTTCGACCCGAACCGCCGCTGTTGATTGTTGACAGCGCGGACGATCTGCCCGCGCACGGCTGGCGTGACGTGATCGCTTGGTTTTCCAACGAAATTCGTTACTCCAAACCGGCCAACGTGCTCTTGTTTGGGCTGCCGCGCCTGCTCGATATGTTGATGACACCCGAGCTCGTCCGTCTCCAGCGGCGTGTGTTTCGCGTTTGCCGGCTTGAGGCGCTGACGCCGAGATTGACCAAGGAGTACATCCGTACACGCGTCGCCATTGCGGGTGGCGACAGCCGCCGTATTTTCAGCGACGACGTCGTCGACCAGATTTCGCGGCTCGGCCACGGTAATCCGGCATTAATCAATCAGCTCTGCGATAACACGATGCTCGAAGCGTTCGGCGAAGAACGCGACCGGGTTCAGGCGGTCGACGTCGGCAACGCACTGCACGTGATGTTGATGGGGCGGTTGAAGGAGCGGGTGGCGTTGCCCCCGCCGGCGCAACCTATACGCCCCGCACTGCCGCCCATTTCGGGTTCCTTCCCGCGGCGTCCCGTGCCATCGGTCCGTAAGGCTCAGCCCGTGGTCGACACGCCGGTCTCGGCAACGCCGGTCGTCGAGGTCGAGGAGTCAGTCGAAAGGCGTCTGAGACAGTTCGCAAACCGTCTCTCACAGGCGATGTGCCTGGTTCGTGTGTCGCACGACGGTCATGACGGTGTCGACTACGATACGCCCATCGTTTCAGGTGTCCCGCGAGGCATACAAGACGATAGCTGTTCGAGTATCCGTTCGGTTCGGGTTGAAACGCAGACCAGGACCGACGGGAATGTCGAAGCTCAGCCGACCGTGGAAACCGGATAGCTGCCGCCTCGCTTTGGTGGATCCGTGATACCCACCACGCCGTAACCACACTCTGCACGCCAGTGGCACACCCGCCGATAGAATGCTCGGACCGCACACGTATCCGTTGAGAGAACGCCGAACCGTTACCGGCCGGCGGCGACGAGCTTCCCGGTTGGCGTTGCGGCAGCCCCGGGCGCATCAACAACCGGCAGGAGGTCGTTTTTGTCGATCCCGATCAACTCGGCGAAGCGCGCGCGGAAAACGTCTGTGTTTAATTCTTCGTCGAGGGCCGCCTCGATCGCGGTGGCGCTGTGCTGGTAGAAGGCGCGGTCCGTGGCGATGCGTTCAAGGGCGGCAACCATCTCGTCTTCATCCAACGAATGAACGCAGAGACCGACCGGGTAGCGTTCGAAGAACCGCCGCGGCGACGATTCCGCGGGGCCGTGGAACAGGACCGGACGACCCGCGGCGAGGTAAGGCGAGAGCTTGCTCGGGAAACAAAGCCGAACCGCCGTGCGGTGCGCGTCGTCAAACCAATACGGCAGATAGTTGACGTCCGACTCGGCCAGCAGCCGGATCGTCTCGGCCATCGGTCGCCAGCCGAGCCATTCGATGTTCGCGCGACCCTGGACGGTACCGTCCATCGAGGTCGTCAGGGCCCGCACGACAACTTCGCGACCCGCGATTTGCCAGTCGACGCGGGCCAGCGCTGCCAGGAGCGCGCGCCACTCCCGGACGGCATACATCGTGCCCGAAAAGCCGATCACAAAACGGCCGTCGTCGTTCGGGCTTGTCGCGACGGGCAGCGAATCTTCCGGCCTGACTCCCTGGCGCATGATGACGGTTTCAACGCCGTGGCGGGCGGCGTATTCGTCGCGCATGGCTTCGCTCATGACGGCGCAGCGTTTTGCGGTTTTGAGAGCGCGGCGAAAGTCGCGTTGTGCCACGTTCCGGCTGAGCCGGTCGAGGTGATGCCTGTGACAGACGCTGTCGGGCGGGTCCCAGACGGTGCAGACCATCGGCACGCCGAGTTGCCGGGCCGTCTCGGTCGCGATGTGGTAAATCGGCGGCCGGTTGAGAACGGCCCAGAGCAATTCAACCTGATGCCGCTTCGCGAATCTGACCATCCGTCGTACTAAACGCCGCTGGCTGAAGTGTCGCGCATGACGGAAACGGCAATGAGTCGCGATGCGCCCGCGCAGGCCGGCGGACCAGCCCGCGCCGATTACAAAGGGTAAGGGTTCGGAGATAAATGGGAGCCATCCCAAATCCGCCGATGGTTCTCTGTTATGGCCGTAGTGCAACAAAGCGGCGCAGATGTGGTTATGCGGGTAGTACTGCAAGAGTTCGCGCAGGATTAGCCCACCGACGTCTTTCTCGGAGGGCACCGCGCCGGAGAGCAAGAGCACACTTGGCACCGCCATGGCGTTTCTTATTCCCTCGCCGAATTTACTTTGAGCACGAGTCGTTTGGGATTATCCCACTTTGGTCCGACCTTCCCGTGGCCGCGCCGACCAGGGCAGGCGTTCGATCCACGATGGGCGTGGCGATCGCGGGATCGACCGGAGACACGGGGGTTGTGGCCATGTCTGGGGATCGTCCTTGCCATGCGTTGTAGACCTTGCGCATCCAGTCGGCGGTGATGCGCATGCCTTCCTCCAGGCTGTAGGAATTCTCGTGCTTCAGGTCGCGAATCGACTTGCTCACGTCCACCCGCTTGATCTTGGTGGTCAGCACCTCGCTGTCCTGATGCCGCGCGAGACTGGGGTCGGCGCCGGTGATTGCCAGCACCGTGTCAGACAGCTCCTCAATCGTGTGCAGGTCGTCGCCGCCGATGTTGTATGTCTCGCCCGGAACGAAATTGTCACAGATGTTGGAGAGTGTCCGCACCGTGTCCGCCAGGTACGTCGAGGTCCGCGCGTGACCGCGGAAGACCATCCAGGGAAGCCCGTGCAGGGCGCAGAACAGAAACCGGCTGTTCACCGAACGGTACGGGCTGTAGTACTCACCCGGGCCGTACGTGTTGAACAAGCGAACGACGACGCTCTCCGTGCCGTACTGGGCACGCGAGTTCCGCACCTGCATCTCGTTGACCCACTTGGTCATCGCGTAGTCGTTGAGCTGCTTGACCTCGTACTCGTCCATGACCGATTCGGCCATCAGTTCCGGCCAGTCCCCGTAGACTTCCGACGACGAATAGTGGACCAGGCGGAACCCAAGCCGCTCTTGCAGACGGATCACGTTCTTGGTGCCGATACAGTTCGTTCGCCAAACCGTCTCGTAGAAATCCTCCCCGTTCCACCGGCCGAATTCCGCCGCACAGTGATGCACATAATCGAACGGACCGAGCCGCTCGAAGACACGTTCAAGCTGACGAAACTCGCCAACGTCGCAACGAGCGTACAACGGCTCGGCGACATCGGTGCGCAGGCTAAAGCCAACCTCGTCCGGTTGATGGAAGAGATCGCAGGAGACGACGTGGTATCCGCGGGAGCGCAACTCCATCACCAGCCCCGCTCCGATCGTTCCGACACCACCGGTTACTAAGATTCGCATCGTCTATTCCTTTTCATCTGCCGCGGTGCTTTCTTCGCAATGACTAGTTGGTGATCCCGGCAGTATTCCATCCGCCGGTAGCGGTAACCCCGCGCGCAACGCCAATGGTTGCGGACCCATTGCCACAACCAGGGACGCAGCGGAATGCTCGCGGCGTGACTGACGGTTGACTGATGTATGACTTCGAGCCCGGCGTTGTTGAGCGTCCTGACGAGCCCGGTTCTGCTCAGAATTGAAACGTGCCCGACACAGTGCAGGTACGCCCACCATCCCCCGGCCAGCCTGGCCGTCCAGCACGCCGGATTGCCCGTGAGGATCAGTAGGATGCCGTCCGGGCGCAGTATGCGAGCCATCGCTGCGACCTCGGCTTGCGGATCGAGCATGTGCTCGAGCACGTCGACGCACGTGACGACATCGCACACTTCCTCAAGTTGCAGCCCGGTCGGCGAGCCGGCGACAACGTCCAGGCCGGACTCCCGGCAGATTCCCACCGCCTCCCGCCCCGGCTCGATACCATGTTTTCGCCAACGGTCGGACAGCCGCCGCAGCAGTTGCCCGTCGCCGCACCCGATGTCGTACAGCACGTCGCCGGCGGCGAACCGGTCGAGCAACTGATCGATTTGCCGGTATTCCCGGGTCCGGTCACAACGCGTGATCCAGTAGTCCCGCGGGAGCTGGGCATAGACACGCGACAGCAGCTCCGCGTCACGGCGTCCATCGGTCGCCCACAGCGACCCGCACCGCTTACAACGACCGTAATGTAACGACGGTACCAAGTCGCGAACCACGGGTGTGTAGAAGGCTTCCTTCAGCGTTTTCGAGGAGATTAATGCGTACTCACGCAGCACCGACTCGCAGACCGGGCATGCGCGTAGGCATCGCGCCGCGCCGTTCCCTGCCGGTGCGGGGGATTCGAGCACAAGATCTTGTGACGACGTTGCCGTCAACATCCGCGGGACTCCTATATAGCCGGTGCCACGGCCCCGGTCCTCTGAGTTCCCCTGTCAACCGCCGGTCCCCGCGCCGGCGCGCGATTCGACCCAGGCGTTGCTCTATACGATGATCGGGCCGCGGCGGGCGGTGCTTCAATCACCGTTTCCCGACGCCAACGCCGCGGCTACCGGTGCTCGGAAACGAACGTCCCGTTCTCATGATTGCATCGCATGAATATCGGCCCCAGCCGGCGCCGGCTCCGGTCGGGTCATCCCTCCGATGCCAACCATCCCGTTCAATAAGCGCGTGTGAGATGCCGATAAACAGGACGCATATTGATCGTGTGGTCGGCGACCGGCGGCGATCCCGAAAACAACAAACGGCCCGGTACGGTCCTTGACGTGTCGCCGGGCCGCAGCGTGCGCTTGCAAGTCGGCGAAGACGGCACGGTCTGACTCGAGCGCGTCACGCCGCCCGGTGACTGCCAATGCTGGTCCGACGGCTGGGCCGGAGACGTCCGGCTCGAAGCTGGTACTCTGTTCGTAACGGATGAATGAAGTAGCGGTCAATCCATGCGGAGGTGTGGATCATGATGCATCGATTGTGGGAGGCTTTGCCCGAGACCGTGCGCCGGCCGACACGCAGATTGCTGCGCCGTGTGCGCGCCCACAAGCCGGCGCGCTCCCCTGAGCCCCCGAAGGAGTTCTTCACGATGTGCCCCGAGACGCCGCCCGCTATCGGGCAGGCACTACGGCGCATCCGGGATGTGGGTCCGAGCGGAGACTACTATGAGTTCGGCTTGTTCCGTGGATATACCTTCTGGCAAGCCCAGAAGACGGCGTCCGAGCTGGGCCTCTCGGACATGCGCTTCTTCGGGTTCGACTCGTTCACCGGACTGCCAGATGTGACCGGCCCCGACGCCGTGACGGACGAGTTTCACAAGGGCGACTACGCTTGCGGGGTGGCACAGGTGAGAAGACTCCTGGATCAGCATGGCATCGACTGGTCACGCAGCACTCTGATTCCAGGTCTCTACCACGAGTCGCTGCGCCCGGAACTGAGGCTGCGATACCAGATGCGCCCGCTCGCGCTGGCATTGATCGACTGCGACCTCTACAACTCTACGGTGCCTGTGCTTAAATTCCTGGACGACTTCCTACAAGACGGCTCAATACTCCTGTTCGATGACTGGAACTGCTTCCAGGCTTCCAATGACCACGGCGAGCGCCGCGCCTTCAAGGAGTACCTTGACGCCCGGCCCTACTGGTGCCCCGATCCCTACATCAGTTTCGGCTGGCATGGACAGGGTTTCATCATGAACCACGTGGACGAGACGGATACAGTCCGCGAACACGAAAACGCGCCCTAATCAGCTCCACCTACGGGCTCGGCGGACACGGTCGCGGTCGGCGGCGTACTCAGGTCCACGCGCTTGTCCGGAACGACGGGGGCAACATGACGCGTGCTCCAATTCAGCGGAATCGCGGTGACGGCGGGGAACTTGATCCCGAAACGCTTGAGCATCGATTCGTTGTCCCGCACCTCGAAGCCGATCGGACGCTCGCGAAAGTCGTACGCCCGCTGCGAGTTCGGCGCGAAGATCGCCACCGATGCGTGGTATCTCCCCGGTGCGAGCACGTTGTCAGGTATCTCGATCCGCGCTTCATAAGTCCCGGGCGCGCGCGGCGCGGTCAGCTCGTCGGCGCGCTGCACGTCGCTCGACCAGAGCACGTGCACGCCGCTCTCGCCGGACACCGCGACGCAAACGTAAGCCCCGGGCTTCCACTCGCGAATCGCGTATCCGACGTTTAGCACGCACCGTTGCGTGAAGTCGACGCCGTCGATCGGCCGGCCGTCGGTGCTTTCCAACGCGACGGAAGTAACCTGCATCGACAACTCCGGCTCGATCGCGAACGTCGCCCGCGCCGCCGTGGACTGCTCCTGACCGAGGTATCTCCGCACGGTCTCGGCAGGGGGGCCGTCGAACACCGTCCGGCCCGCGTCGAGCAGGATCGCACGCGTGCAGATTTGCGAGATAGCGGCCAGATTGTGGCTGACGAACAGCACCGTACGGCCCGAGGTCGCCACGTTCTGCATCGTGCCGAGGCACTTCTTCTGAAACGCCACATCGCCCACCGCGAGCACTTCATCCACGATCAGGATCTCCGGCTGCAAATGGGCCGCGACCGCAAACGCCAATCGTACGTACATGCCGCTCGAATAGCGCTTCACCGGCGTGTCCAGGAAACGGTCGATCTCGGCGAAGGCGACTATCTCGTCGAAATGGGCGTTGATCTCGCTCCGTTTCATCCCGAGGATCGCGCCGTTGAGGTAGATGTTCTCCCGGCCGGTCAACTCGGGGTGGAAACCGGTGCCGACCTCGAGCAGGCTGCGCACGCTGCCGCGCATCTCGGCCCGCCCGGTCGTGGGTTCGGTGATTCGCGAGAGGATCTTCAGCAGTGTGCTCTTGCCAGCGCCGTTGTGACCGATGATCCCCAGCACCTCGCCGGGTTGAAGCTCGAACGAAATATCGCGCAGCGCCCAGAACAGGTCGCGACCGTCGGATTTTTCGCCCAGGGCGCGCAGACGTCGAAGCGGCGAGCCTAGCGCGTGAATCAGCGCCTCGCCAAAATTACGCTGGGCGTCTTCGCGCAGACCAATCTTGTACTGCTTGCCGAGGTTTTCAACACGAATGGCGGGCCTGGGCATAAGGGTCACACAATGTCGGCAAAACGCCGCTCGGTACGTCGGAAATTCGCAACGCCGATAATGAGCAGGGTCGACGAGATAATCGTTGAGATTCCCAGGGCATTCCAATCGACGGGTTGGTTCAGCAGAGCGCTGCGGAACCCACCGATGATGCCGGTCATCGGATTCAACGCCATGATCCAGCGGTACTGCTCCGGCACGATCGTGACCGAGTAGACCACCGGGCTGAGGTACATCCATACCTGCACCATGAACGGCACGACGATGCGGAAGTCGCGATAGGTGACGGTGATGCTGGCCAGGAAGATCCCCACACCCAGGGCGGTCAACACAGTCAAGAACAACAAGCCCGGCAACAGGAGCACCGAAAGCCCGGGCAGATGCGCAAACCAGACCATGAGGCCCAGATAGACGCAGAAACTCAGCGAGAAGTCCACCAACCCCACGCCGATGCTCGATGCGGGGATGAACAGCCGTGGAAAGTACACCTTGGTTAGCAGTTGGGATTGGGCAACCAGGCTTTGGCTGGACTGGGAGACGGCGTTAGCGAAGAAGAGCCAGGGCAGCAGGCCGGCGTAGACGAACACGGGGTACGGCACGCCGTCGGACGGGATCTTCGCAAAAGAGCCGAAGATCACCGAGAAAATGACCATCGTGCAAACAGGCTGCAAGATGGCCCAGGCGGCACCAATGACGGTTTGCTTGTATCGGACTTTGATATCTCGCCAGATGAGAAAAAAGAGTAATTCGTGATATAGCCACAGTTCACGTGCGTCGACCGCGCGCCAACCACGCTGGGGTTGAATAACCGTAACGGTGGAGACGGCCGGCGGCAGGCTGCCGGCGTCCGCGTCAGCGATGAACCCGGAATTCGCATCGAGCTTCATCAAGGAACCAACATCTCCCGCACGCAACCGGTGTGTGCCCACAACCGTCGCCGAACAAGGCGCTGTCCCGGTACCGGTGCCGATCCCCGGTGGATCGACACTATCTCATGATCTCTATCGGCCCCGCGGCGCGTATGCTGAACGACGGTGGTGTGGCAGTTGTGCTGGCGAATGTGTTCTGGTCGCACAGTATTCCGACTGCACGATTTCTGCGCGTTTTTCAGAGGTGTCCTAACGCCTGGCGGTTTACGCATCGCGGGGGGCTCTCAAGGCCGTCCCGTCCGTACCCGATACCGCTAGTGCTCTGTCAAGGTTGATTTGATGGGTAGTGTTTCTTTTGAGGTCGTGATAATACTTGAAGTCCGCGGCTCCTCGGGTTGAACCCCTCAAAGCAACACTGACAGAGCACTAGCGAGAATGTCGGGTGGCGTGAATCGCTACCCTCACCGTGTGGATAAGCAAGCATGAGTCGCATTACGTTGGTCCGCAATGGTCGTGTAACCGTTGTGCTCCCGACATATAACCGCGCCGATTCGGTTGCCCGTGCGATCCGCAGCGCGCTCAATCAAACCGCCGCCGACCGCTGCGATATTATCGTCATCGACGACGGCAGTACCGACCACACGCCCAAGGTTGCCCTGGGTTTCGGCGACAAGATTCTCTATCTGCGTCAGCCGAACGCCGGCGTTTCAGCCGCCCGCAACGCCGGCATCCGCGCCCGGCCGAACGAATTCGTGGCGTTCCTGGATTCCGACGACGAATGGCTGCCTGAAACTATCGAGCTCCAACTCGACGCCATGAGGCGTTACCCGGAGGCGGTCTTCGTAACCGGGTGGACGACGTACCGTGGCCCGGACGGCTCCGTCGGCTGTCCGGAAATGCCGGCGATACCGCTGGACCAGCCGTTCGATCTGGCTCCGTATCTTTTCGAGCGCTGCATCGTGCAGACCCCCGCGATCATGGTGCGCAGCTCGTACCTGGCTCGAACCGGGCTTTTTCACCCCGATATGCGCAACTGCGGCGATCACGAGCTGCTCGTTCGCCTGGCTTGTCAGGGACCGTGCGTCTATTTATCCGCTCACCTGATGGTCTATTCGAGGGAAACCGCCGAGCGCCTCACCGACAACATCGATCGCGCGTTTACCGCCGATGTTCGGGCACGCTATCGCATGAAACGGGCGCTGCGTTTTCGTCCGGATTGCCACCCGTATTGGCGGCGCGGCATGGCACGGACGCTTCAGATTCTTCGTGATCACGCTTTTCGGCGTCGGCGCTACGATCGTGCGGCTCGTTACGGCTTCCGCTCATTGATGGCGTGGCCGTGGCAGCGCCCGCGTTGGGAGTGGGGCCGGGTGGGTTCAGCCCTGCTGCACTCCATATTTCTCTGACCGTGTTGCCCCAGTTAAACAGCCGCTTCGCGACGTCTTGCCCGCACGCTCCCAGTTCGATTGCCAATCCGCGGTTGTCGATCAGTTCATTAAGCCGCTGAGCCAACGCACCCGCACACAGACGATCATATAACCGCCCGCCTTCCTCGCGCTTTAGCAGTCCGCTGATGCCCGCGTAGATTCGCGGCGGATCATGCTCGGGAACAACCACCGGCCGCCCGCACCACATCGCTTCCTTGATAACGTTCGGAAACGTGTCGTAGATGCTGGTCGAAACAACACAGTCCGCCGCCGCATACCACCCGGCGATGTCCGGCACACGACGCAGGAAGTGGACGCGCTGGGCGATGTCGTGCTCGTCCGCGAGCCGCTCCAGTTTGGCTCGTTCGGGACCGTCGCCGATAAGTGCAAGTTGTCCGCGCGGATCGGTCCGCGCGAGTTCGCGAATGGCGTGATCGAACGCCTTGTTGCGATCAAAGCTGCCGCACAGCAGGATCAGGAAGTCGGTGTCAGCGATCCCAAGCTGCTCGCGCAACACTTGCCGATCCTCCGGCCGCGGTTCGTACAGGTCGCAACCGTCGGGAATTTCGCGCGTTCGGCCCCGGGCGCTCGGCTCGAACCCGATGATCTCTTCCACGTGCTCACGCGTCGGGACCAAAATTCGGTCCGCGACACGCACGGCGCGCCGCTCCGCCGCAAGCGTTCCTGCAATACCGACCCGTTTCCAGAAACCCGGCGTTTCTTCCCGGGGACGCGTGAGCGACGCACAGTGGCTCAGCAGGCCGCAGAAGCGAACCAGCACGGGCAGCTCAGGCCACACGCGCTTCGCCGCGACCGTCCAGAATGGCGAAAAGCTGACGAACGCGACGCCCGGCCGCTCCATGTGCCGTAATTCCTTGGCGAGAATTCGCGGGATGCACCAGTTATGCACCCGCCACAGCAGCGGCAGAAGGTCCACGGCGACGTTCCGTAGCGGGCTACCGTCCGGCGTCGTATTTGCTCCCGGTTGGCGGTCACCCATGCCCAGCAGCAGTGTGCTGAGGCCGGCTCGCTCACAGGCCGACGCCAACCCGCGGCCCGCGATCATCGCGCCGCCCCAGCCGTTCAGGTCGCCGTGGCAGCCGATGTAGATATCGCGTGGATTCGTGCCGGCATTCATCAGAGGTCATCCGATTCGGCTGTGGTGTTTCCGACAAGCGTCTTTGAACGTTCGAATCGTGTGTCTGTCCGGGATTCGTGTGCGTCGGCTGGGGGTTCGGGTGAATCGCCGAGGATTAGTTTTACGCACGTGGTCCAGTCCAGATATCGTTGCGCGAAGTCACGGGCTTCGGTCCCCAGCGACGCACGGGATTCATCATCTCGGATAAGTCGATTCAGGCACGCGGCCAAGGCGCCGTTTCGCATCCGGTCGTACAAAAGGCCGCCGCCATGATCCGTAATGACTTCGGCCAACCCGGCATACACATTCGGCGGCGCGTGTCGGGGCACGATGACCGGACGCCCGTAAGACATCCCGTCGAGGATTACATACGGGAACGTGTCGTACTGGCTGGTCGATAACACGCAGTCGGCGGCCGCGTACCAGGGATCGAGGTCCGGCTGTAGGCCGACGAGACGCGCGCGATCGGCTATGCGGAGTTCGTCGGTCAGACGCATCAGGCTGTTGTACTCAGGTCCGTCGCCGATGATGACGAGGTGGGCGTGCTTGTCGACGGCCGGTATTTCACGGATTGCCCGGTCGAAAGCCTTGTTCCGATCGCACACGCCGACGGCCAGCAGTAGGAAGTCGTCATCGCGCAAGCCGAGTTCGGCTCGTTTTGCCGCACGTATATTCGCGTCGGCTTGGCGCGGCTCGGCACCGTATGTGCAAACTTCGATTCGTCCTCGCGCCGCCGGGTGAAAAGCCTCCAGTTCCTCGCGGGCTTGTCGCGTGGGCGTGATAGTACGATCCGCGAGCGTCAACGCCAGGTGTTCAGCCCGCCGAATCGACGCATAGTTAATGCGTTGCCAGAACGTTGGTCGACGCCTGTACCATGTAAACGGCTGGCAGTTGCTCAGCAGAGCGACAAAGAGGAAGACAATCGGCACCGAAGGCCAGGCCCGCTTCGCCGCGATGATCCAGAGCGGGTTGACGCCGACAAAAACCCGCCTGGGCGGCGGCAGCTCGGCCAGCGAATGCCCAAGCGTGCGCGGCACAACCCAGTTGCGAAAGCGCCAAAACCGCTCCGGGACGCCGCTATGCAGATTCAGGCGCGGAGTCCCCGGGTCGAATTCGATTGTCGTGGCCGGGTTGTCATCGACCCCGAGTATCAACGTGTTGAAGCCGACGCGCTCGAATGCCGCCGCGAGTCCCTCCGTGACGGTCACACCGCCGCCGATACCGTAGACGCTGCTATGGCTTGCTAAGTAGATGTCTCGTGGGTGAAGAATGCTCACGTCGGCCATCGTTGCGTTGCTTTCGTGCTTGGTGTTAGCGCGCTTACGCTCGGTTTATCGACCGGGACCGTGTGGCACCCTGAGCTACGGCTGAGACAGGCACTTTTCACTTCGAGCCGATCAACCTCCTGTACTACTAACGGTTGTTTTCTTCGCGGCTCGCGAAGATTCTTCCCTTCCAGGGTGGCACGGGCGGCGCGCCTGTGTGTTCGTTGGGCGCGGCTCTCTCACAGGCGAGACGCCCGTGCCACCCTTGGTTTTGGTTGCGCCAAAGGCCGCGCTGTGTTCGTGCGTTCAGCATCAGTAGCGGCGGGTCTCCGTGCCCGCCGAAATAGCGTGGGAATGATTGCCTTCAACGGCCGGCACGGAGACCCGCCGTTACATGACTTTTGCACCGGACTGTTAAGCAGCGCGCCGCGCCGGACCGATAACACCGATGAGTCTGCACTGGAAGGATTGAATGATGTCGTTGCCGTTGGCTGTCAGAGGGCTGTCGTGGGTTACGCGTAATTTCCCCAATCTGCCCGGCCGCTGGCGGATTGTGCGCTGGCTCGATCAGCACGAACACTCCTTCGCGTCCTTGCCGCCCAAGACCGTTCGCTTTGCCCGCGATTTCCGCATGCGCGTCGACCCAGTCGATGAAAACGGCCGGCGGATCTACGTCAACGGTTTCCAGCCTCTGGAACGTCTGACCCGGCACTTCGTGCGGCTCCTGCGGCCCGGGGACTGCGTGATCGACATCGGCGCCAACGTCGGCTACTACACGATGGTCGCCGCCAAGCTGGTCGGCCCGACCGGCTGCGTACACGCTTTCGAGGCCTCGCCACGGGTCTTTTCCCGGCTCCAGACCAATGCCGGGCTGAACCCCGGCGCCAACATCCACGTCCACAGTCAGGCTGTCACCGACCATTGCGGCGAGATCGAGTTCTACGCCGCCGCCGCCGAACGCACCGGGTATTCATCTATTCGCAACCTGGGCGAGGAGGCCAATTCCGTCGCCACCGTGCCGACGATTTCGCTCGATTCGATCCTGGACGAGTTGCCGACCGCGCGGCTGGTCAAGATCGACGTCGAAGGAGCGGAATTGCTGGTCCTCAAGGGAATGCGCCGGCTGATCGAGCGCGACAAGCCGTTCTTCATCTTTGAGATCGACGACGTGTTTCTGCGCGAGCTGGGTGCCGACGCGCGCCAGCAATGCGATTTTCTCGTTGACGCCGGTTACGACCTCTTCCGCATCGTCGCGAAAGGGGCCCTGGAGCCCGTCGTCGAGCCGCCGACCGATCGCTGTAACATCCTGGCCTGCCCGCAAGAGATGTAGCGGCCGTCCTCCGTGGCGGTCGTAGAATGACGAACGGTTCCCAGTTTTCGACGTCGGCCGCGGGGGGCCGACGCTACAACCCGAAAACCAAAGCGTGACGGAGCACTAGCGCGCGCCCAGTAGGAAGCGGCCGATCGTGCGTATGATGATGGCGGTATCGAGGTCGATCGAGCGGTGCTTGAGGTAGTAGAGGTCGTAACAAAGCTTGCGGTGCGCGTCCTCGACGCTGGCTCCGTAGCTGTAGCGAATCTGTGCCCAGCCGGTCAACCCGGGCTTGATCAGGTGGCGTTGACGGTAGTGCGGGATCAGTTCCGAGAGCTTCTCGACGAATTCGGGGCGTTCCGGTCGTGGACCAACCAGCGACATGTCACCGCGCAGAATGTTCCATAACTGCGGCAGTTCGTCCAGCCGCGACCGGCGCAGAAATCGTCCGATGCGCGTCACCCGGCTGTCGTTCTTTTCAGCCCAACGCGCGCCGTCCTGCTCGGCGTTCACCCGCATCGTCCGGAACTTGTACATATTGAACAGACGTCCATGCAGACCGACCCGGGCCTGCTTGTAGATGGCCGGTCCGCGGCTGTCGAGCCGGATCAGCAGCGCGATCAGCGGCCAGAGCGGCAGCATCAGGGCCAGCCCGATCAATGACGCCGCGATATCACCCATCCACTTGATCGCGTCGTATCCACTGGTCGATTGCACGTCCGCGACCAGAAACCACTGGGTCGTGATGCTTTCGGCGGGGACCTCGTTGAGATACTTCTCGACGAATGTGAGTTGATCGGTGACCCGGCAGCGATGATCGAGACAGGCCAGTACGGCGACTCCGACCGAGGCGTGAGCGGTCAGATCGGAATCGACGACGACTTCGTCAATCGCGTGTTCTTGCAATATGTGCTGGAGATCATCGACCGTACCCAGACGCGGACAGGCGCGTTCGAAGCTCCAATCACGAGAATCGGCGCCGCGCGAGTGCAGCGCCCGCCGTTCGCACCCGACCATCCCGGCATGTGTCGCGGACGCGGGGACATCGAGATAGCCCACGATATTATGGTGTGGGCGCGTTCCCTGGTGGACCAAAGCCGCAATTTTACGGATTGACTCTCCGCCCCCCAGGCAAAGGACGTTCACACGTACACTCGTCACCGCTTCGTGTGCGATAAGCCGCGCCGGGATCGCCACACCGATATAAACCAGGGCCACGCAAAGGCCCAGCCAGCGAGTCGTCGCGCCGTAGAAGAACAGTGAGATACAAGCGTACGCGAGGACCAGCCCGACGCCGAGCGATGCAAATGAGCGCACCAGGATACGGCTGCGGGCTGTCAGAGTTTGCCGTTCATAAAGTCCGAAGATCAGCCCCGCCAGGGCAATGCTGCCGGAGAACGCCGCCCCGCTCAACCACGGGCCCGCGATCCAGGCGAATTGCGGGTTTCCGCGCACCATGAGGTGGTACGCGATGCTGGTCGTCGTCACGACGATGAAAATGTCAAGGTACGCCCAGGCGGCGGAGGGGAGTTGCAGCAGCGATCGCCGCAGACTCGTCTGACGCCTCGGAAGCGCTCCGGAAATCCGGGTTTTATCGGTCGCGGTAGCAACTGGATTGCCAGCTTGCACGATGGTTGTGGTTACCTCTACACGCGTCCGTAAAAATCCCCGTTGCAGGCATCGGCCCGCCATGCGGGGTGCGTAAATAGCGGTGGTAATCCGGTCCGGGATTAGCGGCCAATTGATGTCAGCCCTGTCGCGACCCGATAAACCTAGCAACGTAGACGTATCGAGCTTTTGGAGTCTGGTAATGCGCCCTGCTGTCCGAATCGGAGTCCTGAACCTGTTGGTAACGTTCACGCTGTTGGGCTGTGCCCCGGAGGTACCGCGGGTTTACGAGCGGCAGATGCAGATTCGCGAGCTCGCCGCCGATGTCGGCCCGGTTGACAACGCGTTTCGCCTACAGGTTTTCGAAGAAACGCGGGGCCGTTTCGCGTGCAGCCTCGCGATCGCGAAGCTCGTGCCGAACAACGAGGCCGGCGTGGTCAAGCTCGTCAAGATGACCCCGGCGGAAGAGGCCTGGTGGGTGGAAGCGGTCCGCGGGATCACCCCGTTGAGTGACTTGCAATTCCTATCGCCGATCAGCGTGGTGCCGGAGAAGGCACGCACGGACACCCTCTGCGCCGCCGCCGCGGATCGGGCGGCGACGCTGTTGATGCTCTACGCGCCCAACCGCTATGGGCCGAACTCGGCGCAGGTGTTAGGCGTGATCTTCGATGTCGCTTCCTGCCAGCCGATTGCCACTCTGCACTCTTCCGCCAACTTCATTTTAGGCGAGGAAGGTGAGGAGATTCCCCCTGAAGATGAAATCGGTGATCACCGCGACGAAGACGCCTGCTTTCAGGCCTTGCGTACCTACGAGCAGCACCTGTTGAGCTGCCTCGGCGAACTCATCCAGCACGATTCGCCATCGCCGACCACCCAGCCGCATCACTGGCAGACGCCCCCGTCACAGCGTTGGTGGCTCCCGCGGGGACACCGGTAACGGGGAGATCGTCTACCGGGCAAGCGACAAGAAAAACGCGGCGACCGACGACTCGTATCTTCGGTTGCCGCGTTTTTTTGTCCCACGTTTTTGTTTTTGCGAACTCTACTTCGGAATGATCCAGCTATCCTCGGACTCGATCCCGTCGATTTCCCAGGTCCAGCGGATCTTCTTGTAGGTGAACATCACCTCTTCCATGTGTGTGTAGCTCTCGGTTTGGGCGTCGAGGCAATTCGGCATCCACGGCCGAACGCTGACGATGATCGCGTCCTCGAGCGTGTGCGTGAAGTAGTGCTCTTCCTGACCGGTCGGATCGATCCGGTACCACTTGATCGTGATGTTCCTCATGTGCTCGCCGGTACACAGCGCCTGGTAGAGCTTCGGCGAGGACTTGTCGAAGACCTTGACGACCGAGAAGGCATTGTGGATGCGTTTGCCGGTCGAAAGGCCGGTCTGCGGGTCGCGGGGGATGCGAACCTCGTGGTTCATTGCTTCAATGAGGATGGTATCTTCGCGGCCCTGCATGTCGCACGAACCGGCGATCGTCCCCTGGTTTTCACCCTCAAGCGTCATGTGGGCTGGCATTGGCATGGTGGGTTCTCCTCGGTTAACTGGCTTAACCAAAATTCCTTTGCGGCCGGCTCTCCCTGAGCCCGTTTTTTTTCACCGCCGATGTATTTGGTTGTTTTGTTTCTGACTGATGCTTTACTACTTGGGCACGCGTTGTGCCAGACTTCATTCAAATGCGATAAAAGTTGGCGACTTTTACTAACTCTTTCTACTTGCAACACTTATGGTCATAGACGCACCTTCGGAAACAGTGCTCGTCCGCGCGTTTAACCCACATTGGGCAAAAGGTTGATAACTCGCCGTGCCCAAAGGCTCAACTTGTTACCACGCACGCTCGGTTCTCGCCGGGCGACCGTCAGGATTGCAGCTAACGCATAGAATAGCACTGTCTCGGCGGCACTCGGACCGGCGAGACGCCGATGCTACCCATTTATCCTGACGCGGACCCGTTTTCGCCCCGCTCGCCACAGATACCCGAGCATGGTCCCGGTTATAAACCGGTTCCACGGCCGTGTGAAAACCGGTTCGTTTTCGTCATACCCGGGCGATTACTTGTCAAGCTTGCCGACCAGCGACAGCGTGAAGTTCGCTCCCTCGAACTTGATGTGCGGCATCACCTGGAGATCGACCTTATAGAAGCCGACCTCACCCGGTATCTCGGCGACCTCGATGTTGAACTTGCGGATCGGCCGGCGGTTCGCGACCTCGGCGGTCGGGTTGTCCATGTCCGCCGTGTATTGCCGCATCCAGTCGGTCAGCTCGGTCTGCATCTTGGTCGGCGACTGCCAGGTCTGGATATTGTCGCGCTGGATCACCTTCAGATAATGTGCCAGCCGCGAGATCATCATCATGTAAGTCAGTCGCGTGCCGAGCTTGTAGTTGGTCTGGTCGCGCTGGCCTTCCTCCGTATCGGGGAAGCTCTTCGGTTTCTGCACCGAGTTGGCGCTGAAGAAACAGGCCTTGTCGGTGTTCTTGTACATCGTCAGGCCGATGAAGCCGCACTCGGCCAACTCGAACTCACGCCGGTCGGAGATCAAGACCTCGGTCGGAATCTTGGTCTCGATCCCTTCCATGGTCTTGTACTGGTGCAAGACCAGATTCTCGACCATGCCACCGGCCTGCGGGCCGGTGCAGTTCATCGTCCAGCGCGAGTTAGCGAAGCTGTCGGTCAGGCGGGTCGCAAAGGCGAACGAAGAGTTGCCCCATAGGTACTTCTTGTGGCTGTCAACGACTTTTTCCTCGTAGTTGAACGCCTTGACCGGGTTGGCGCTCGGATCGTACGGGTGCCGCAGCAGAAAACGCGGCATCGTTAGAGCGAAATAGTGCGAATCCGGAGTGTCGCGGAACGAGTTCCACTTCGTGTATTGCGGCCCGTCGAAGACGCTTTCCATGTCCTTGAGCTTGGGCAGCTCCTCGAAATCATCGATGCCGAACATCTCCGCGCCGGCCGCCGCCACGAACGGGCAGTGCGACATCGCCCCGACGGCGGAGACTTTTTGCATTAGCGCGATATCACGCGGGCCGGGTCCGAATTCGTAGTTCGAGATCATCGCCCCGAATGGCTCGCCGCCGGCCTGTCCGAACTCGGCGGTGTATACGTGCTGATATAGCCCGGATTTGGCGATTTCCGGCGAGTTCTCGAAGTCTTCGAGCAGCTCGTCTTTCGACACGTTGATGATATCGACCTTGATGTTTTCACGGAAGTCGGTCTGGTCGATCACGAATTTCAACCCGCGCCAGGCCGATTCGAGCTTTTGCACGTCCTCGTTGTGCAGAACTTCGTCGATTTGGGCGCCGAGCTTAGTATCGATCTCCGCGATGTAGGCGTCGATCAGGGCTTTATCGATCTTCTCGACCGGTGCGGAAACGAGGTTCGTCAACAGCTCCTGCACGCCGCGGCGTGCAATCCGCTTAGCCTCTTTGTCCTTGATTCCGGTCGCAACGGTAATCTCGTCGAGCAGCGACGAAACATCCTCCGGCAACTCCTGGGCGGCCGGTGCCTGTGCAGCATCGGGTGCATCTGCCATAACACTTCTCCGAATTCACACGGTGTGGCGAACGACGCCACGGCTTTCCTTAATCCAAATACGACATGAACTTACGCGAAGGTAGCAGGCCGCGGCGGTTGCTAACCGCCCTCGCCGCCGCCCTCTTCCGGTTTCATGAGAACATCCATGAGTTTCTTGCGGGTCTCTTCGTCCTTGACGATCGAGGCGATCTTCTTCTGGAACTCGCGTTTGTTCGACAGCGGTGCCTTCAAGGCGCTGAGCGCCTCGCGCGTCTCGAGCAACTGGTTCAGCTCGGGCACCTGACGGGCGACCTGCTCGGGCTCGAAGTCCTTGAGAGTAGCGAACTTGAGGTTTAACCCCATCTCGTCGCTCTCGCCGCCGGTCAGCTTGTTGGCGACGTTGATCGAGACGTCGAGCTTCTGGCTCTTCATTACGTCGCCGAAGTTGTCCTTGTCGACTCGAATCATCTTTCGATCTTCGAGCGGCGTTTCATCGGGCTTGAGCGTGAAGTCGCCGAGCATCGCCATCCGGAACGGTAACTCCTTTTGCTCCTTGGTGTTCGTCGCCGGACGGTACGTGATGTTAATACGTTCCTTGGGAGCTTTTGACTGCTGTTTCATCACATTCCTCGCTAGCGTTGCGCAAAGACGGGCGCGCCGCTGTTGGGCGCGTGTTACTTATTGTAGTCGCTCGGTCACCTGACCTTGTATTTGATACCACTGCGGTCAGCTTTCGTCAATAACATTCAAATATGTTTGCCGGTCCCCAGGTGAACATCACGAAAATGGGTGGCGTCCGAATGTCATTCCGACCGTGTACGGGGACGGCCCACACAGCAGAGCCGGCGTGTCCTCACGCCGGTTTCCGGGCTGGGGACAGCCCACACAGCAGAGCTGGCGTGTCCTCACGCCGGTTTCCGGGCCGGGGACGGCCCGGCTCTGCTTTTCGGGACGGGGACGGCCCGGCTCTGTTGCGGGGGTCCCCCATCCCGACAGCGGGGGTGCCCCATCCCGTTTCGCCAGCCCGGAGGGCAGGGCGGGGGTGCCCCATCCCGTTTCGCCAGCCCGGAGGGCAGGCGAACGGGGTGGGGGACTGATTCGAACCTGCACCGACCTTGCTCCCTCGAATCGGTCCCCCACCCCGACCGAGTGCCTGCCAGACAGGCACTCGGAACGGGATGGGGCACCCTCCGCTTGGCTTGGTTATGGTACCCGATAGGCCAGCGCTTGGAGATTGAGCGTAGCGCACTCGGTCAACGGCTGGCGAGGCGCCGGCCGCTACATGTGGCACGGTCGCCCCCGGCTGTGACACACTTATCCTTCGTACTCATCGGCGTAGAGTTCGGGATGTTGACGTTCGCGGGCCGCCTCACGGACGCGGGTCTCCTGGGCATCGGCGCGTTTCTTTAGGTAGAGGCGGATCAACAGATTGCCGCCGATGCCGAGTACCAAGCCGATTATGCCTGCGTGGTAGACGAGCAGGCAGATGACACCCGCGCAGATCGCCGCGATCACGGCCGCCGCGAACCAACTGAACATGACCCAGATGGTGCGGGCGAGCTTCAGCTCGGCGTCGCCGCGCTGGAAGATGCGATCAGCCAATCCGGTGGCAACGACGGCGGCAAAGGCAACGTACGTGGTTGACACGGGCAGGCCGAAACCGGACGCGGTGGCGATGACGCTGGCGGAGATGGCGAGAATCACGCAGGCACGCAGTGCGTCGTAGTGCATTGTTTTTCCCGCGGCCGTCAGCTTCGGCGGCGGTGCGAGCACGGGCTGAGGCCGACGGTACCGCAACATTACTCGTGCCAGGCCGATGCACCAATTTGGTGCCCACAGCCGGACGTGGTGCGCCATGCTGCCCATGTGCACCTCGGCGCTGGTCACTCGTTGCGCGTTTTTTGTCATCATGCCGAGTGCCATCAGCAGCCCGCAGCCGATGAGCGTCCAGGTTGCGATTGGTATTTCGGTCGCCCTGACCACGCCTTCGGCGCGGTGCTTGATCAGGTGCAGGGCGGCGAGGCCGGGTGAAGCACAGTTTGCAAGGTCGTTTTGTCCGAAGGCGAACGCCATCGCCACCATTCCGATGATCGCCAACACTGGGAACAGTCGCTTGGCTACCCGTTTGCCAAATGTGACGAGCAGCACATGGATCAAAATCGCATAACCGGCCCACAACATGAAGATCGTCACGAGCGGACCGTAGGCCTGAACGACCTCCTGGTTGAGGTGCTCGATGAAGGCGACTTGCTTCATGCCCCTGACGAGCATGAAGTACGTCAGGCCGGCGAGCATCCCGCCGCCGATCCAGCCCCCGTGCGCCAGCAAGACGCTCAGGTTCTTGGAGCGATCGCGGATGGCTCCGCGGACCATGCGTTGGATGAAGAACGCCGCGATGCCGGTAATCACGATCGAGCAGACGATTGCGAAGATGACCTTGCCGGCGGTGCTCCAGCTCACGACGCCGAACCCGCCCAGGGCGAAGGCTGCCCCGAGCAATTCAAACACCAGGCACGCGGTGGTGCTGACCGGCATACCGAAGGCCGAATAGCCGTAGAGCAGGACCGTATCGACGATGTAGACCGCGACGTAGACCGACAGGGCCATCTCGATGGTCGTGAACATAGTCGGGTCGAAGATGCCCTTGCGGGCGGTATCCATCACGGGTGAGGCGGCGGCGGCGCCCAGGATCACGCCGACGCCCGCGATGTAAACCGCCGTCCGACGCGTCAGGACCCGCGCGCCGAAAACCGCGTTGACCAGGTTGGCGGCGTCGTTGCGGCCGACCTCGATCGTGTCCCACAGCAACATGAGCAGCGCCGCGATGCCGATCGCGACCAGGAAGGGCGTCAGCGGTGCCGAGGGAGTATTCGCAATCAGTGATTCGAGCATCGTCACAGCGGGAATCGCATCGGGGTCCCGGGTGTCACTGCCATTACACTGCGGTTGCGGTTACCGCGCCAACATTCGCCGCAAGCGTTCAGCGGTTTTATCCGCGTGGTTTGCCAAGGCGCCAAGGTTCTGGAAGATCGCGGACCAGAGAAAGATATCCGTCGGTTTCAACTCGTCATCGAGGGCGAAAAGTGCTTGGGCAAGTTTGTATTGAGTCTTGTCGGCGACCCATTCGGCGTGCTCGGCCTCGCGGGCGATTTCCATGACTCGCTCGGCAGGTTCGCCGCCGAAGTCCACCTCGACCAATTCCTTGAGCCGGCCGGTGGCCTCGTAGAGCTTCTCACAAACCGCCAGCACCTGGTGAACATACTCCAAGACATCGTCGGCGAGCGCCTCGGGCAGCTTCAGATTCTTGATGGTGAGCTGGACGGCAAGATCCTCGGCGGTATCCGCCAGGTCGTCCTGGACGTGGACAAACGCCAGCAGGTCGCCGCGGAAAACCGGCAGGGCGAAGGCCTTTGGAATCGTTCGGCGGATTTCCATTTTGACCTTGTCGGCTTCGTGCTCGGCCTTGAAGACCTGCGTGGTGATTTCCTTGAGCCGATCGAAATCGCCGGCGCGGGCGCATTCGAACATCGGCAGCACGAGGTCGACACAGGCCCGTACACGTTCCATGTGCTCGGCCAACGGCTCGAAGGGCGATTTTTCCCGCCAGTTGAAAATCCCCATTACGTCCTCCATCTAATGAACCGCGCACGATGAACCGTACGCAATGAACCGTACGCGATACTGCAACAGAGCCGGGCCGTCCCCGGCCCGGAAGACCGGCGTGGGGACACGCCGGCTCTGCTTACCCGAACGTCACGCCTCCCACGATTGCACACTGACATTTAGTCGCGCCGCGGGAACGATAGCCGCGGGAACGATAGCCTCGGAAACAATATCTGATAGCACTGAGTATCGCCGATTCCGGGCGTCGCGTCCATGCGCGCGATAATGGGTTATCTCAGTCGGATGCATAACTGATTGGACGGGTGAGTTACAGAACCACGATACCCACCGATCAGAACCCGAAGCGCAAGCGAGGGGCCCTGATTGTGCGCGTTTACGACGTATAAAAGATGGCGGCTGCGACGCAGGAGGGAGAGCGCGTCACAGCCGCTGGTGGGAGCTAACCAGTCTGTTATGGTCTTCGGGCCGGGTCCCGCATTATTCGCGCGGGGCTGACAAAAAAAGCGTTGGCCGCCGCGGCCGGTCCGATCTCCAGTCGTTTCCTGTCGGTGAGAGAAGCCGACGCCAGTTTGATAGACCCGGCGCGGGCCGGCAAGCTGACACGAAATCTCGGAAACTTCCTCACTAGAGCGGATTTAATTAATTTGCAGCGTCCGGGTCCCGTACCGGACACAGGATCATCGAAACGCCAACGCCCGACAGGGGCGTCGGCCGCTACACAATTTGTGAACATGCTCTAATTCCGTCACACGTCATTTAACGGGTTGCGTATCGATCGGAATGTGTGCCACTGCTCTTGGGCAGTGCTAAGCATCGTAGATTGCACCGAGATTTTGTGTCAGCTTTCCGAGCCGTGATGGGTCTATCAGACTGACGTCGGTTACTCTCGCCGGCAGGGTGGTGCAGAATGAAATCACACACTCCGAGTCGCGCCGAGTTGCAGCGTGAACAACATAGGTTACATCCTAAGGATCATCGCCGCGTGTTTTGGCGGCGTTGGCTGCTGATTAACTCGCTGATTAGCGGGGTTATGGCCCTCTGTTGGTTGTTGTTGCGCAGCGGCACCAAGCCGAGCCGGTTCACGTATCCGTGTCAGCAAGCGGCATTTTCAACCGCGTCGCTGGCGCTGGGCGGCCCGTTAGTCGCCACGCTGGTTACCGCGAGGCGACGACTGATTGCGGCACTGCGGTCGCGAGCCGGGATTGCCTCGGCCACTATGGGGCTGTTCTTGATTTCGGGGATGTGGGGTTACTTCTCGCGGGCTGACGTTTATCAGGGACCGCAGCTTGATCCGCCGCGCGGCTATCGTGCGCAGATTTATCACGTCACTGATTGTCCGCAAGACCCGGCCGGCGAGCGGTTTGTCGGGCTGGATCACCTGGTCACGCTGATGGGTTCGCGGGGGCTCAAGTTCTATCGCTCCGAGATCGAATCGCTGGTGGCCGGTCCCGACGGCATCATCGCCGCCGACGATACCGTGGTCATCAAGATTAACTACATGTTTGGGGATCGAGGCGGGACCAACACCGACTTGCTGCGCGGGCTGATTCGGCGGATCGTCGACCACCCCGACACCTTCGTTGGCGAGGTCGTTGTTTGCGAGAATTCACAATCCGTATATATGTACGGTTTCAACCGCCAAAACAACAACGCTCAAGACATCGGTCTTTCTCCACGCGACGTTGTCGACGGATTTCAAGCGCAGGGATATACCGTATCTCGCAAAAGCTGGCGCGTCTTTCGAAACACGCAAGTAGACGAGTATTCCGACGGGGACATGGCCGACGGCTATGTCGTATATCCGTACGATTCGCAGCTCGATGGCCGCATTTCCTATCCGAAGTTCCAAACCAACTACGGCACATACATCAGCCTCAAGTACGGGCTATGGGATCCCGATGGCGGGACGTATGACCGTGAGCACCTCAAGTTCATCAACGTGCCGGTGCTGAAATCGCACCACTCCACCTACGGCGTGACCGCGTGCGTCAAGAACAACATGGGCGTCGTGACGAACGGACTCGACACCAACTCGCACTACGCCATTCAATGGGGGATCCTTGGCGCGATGCTCGGCGAGATTCAGCTTGCGGACTTGAACATCTTGGACTGCATCTGGATCAACGCCAATCCGTACGAGGGTCCGCCGTCGAGTTATGAAATCGCCACGCGGCGTGATGAGCTGCTCGCCAGCGTTGACCCGGTGGCCGCGGACATCTGGGCGGTCACGAATATCCTGATCCCGGGGTTTCTTGACAACGGTTTCACGCCACCGTGGCCGGAGCCGAGTGCCGACCCGGACGATCCGAACAGCGCTTTTCGCGAATACCTGGACAACTCCATGAATTGGATTCTGGCCGCCGGCTATGAGGTCACCAACGATCTCGACCAGATCGACGCAATCACCTGGAACGGCGTGGGCGATCTCGACAACGACGGCGACGTGAACATCGCCGATCTGGCCGAGCTACTGGGTGGTTATGGCACAACCAGCGGTGCCACGTACTACGACGGGGACCTCGACGGCGACGGCGACGTGGACACCGTCGACTTGGCGATACTGCTGGACGTCTACGGGACGGCGTGTCCGTAGCCGCGCAGGCAACGCTAGGTAAGCATCTGGAAAGTGAGTAACGCCTGAATGTCATTACGACCGCGTCCGCCTGGGGCAAACGCGCGGAGGAATCTGACCTAAACACAAGTCCCGGCTAGCAGTCCGCCGTAAAAGTCGGCGGCGCCCATGGACCGTAGCGGCCGACCCCCGTGTCGGCCGTGGAGTACGGGAAAACAGCCGCTCACGGGATCGGCCAACTCGGGGGTCGGCCGCTACATGACTTTTGCGGCGGACTGCTTGGCGGTTCCACGGAATTTCGAGAAGAACCTTATTATTTCTCCCGCAGTTGTTTGAAGAAGCCGACCAGGACCGGGCGGGGGATCTTGGACAATTGCTCGGGCGGGAGCTCGTCGAGCATCAAGCGCTGCACGATGTCCTCGGCGGCCGGCATGTCCGAGTGGATGTCGGCGGCGAGCTGCTCGGCCTGTTCCAGGTTGCCGGCGGCCATCGCCAGGGCGTACTCGATCACCAGTGTTTCCATGTCGAGCCTGGGCGGAAGCGGCTGGCCGGCGGAAGAGCGCGGCGGCTTGGCGGCCAGTTCCGGCGGGAGTTCACGCTCCTCCATCAAGTTGCGCTGTATGTTCTGTGATTCTTTCAGCAAGCGGGCTCGCTCGCGCTCTTCCGTTTCATCGACCGGCGCCAGGTCGAGCGGCTCGATCTGATCGCTCGGCATCGGGATGTAGACCGACTGATGGCAGGAGGGGCACTTGCCGTGCTTGCCGCCGGCGTCGTCCGGGGCGCGGACCAGCTTGCCGCAATGATCACAGTGGAGCTCGATCGACATCGGATTTCCTCTTAAGGTTCTTCGTTCTGCTCAGAGCGGTTAGTGCTCTCTTACACATCACTTGATGGGTGGCCCATGGCTTTAGCCGTGGGGGACGCGAATCGAGGCCCTATTCGTGTCCCCCACCTCTAAAGAGGTGGGCCACCCTTCGCGTTATCCATTATTCCACGCGTCACAGAGCACTAGGAGCGCTCCTCGCGCCGGGCGCGGAAAAGCAGACGCATCGGTACTTCCTGAAAGGGTAGTATCTCACGTAATCGGTTTTCCATAAAGCGCCGGTAATTGTCACTTACAAAATCCGGGTTGTTGCAGAAGAAAACCAACGTCGGCGGGGCGATAGCGGCCTGAGTCGCGTAATAAATCTTGGGCAGCTTCGTGCCGCGCTTGGGAGACGGGCCGCGAACCGCCAGGATGGTTTCCAGGACGCTGTTGAGCTTGCCGGTGGTGACCCGCGTGTGGGCCTGTTTGTGCAGGCTGCGGGCGACATCGACGGCGGCGTCGACATTCTTGCCGGTCTTGGCGGTCACGATCGTGACCGGCGCGTAATCAAGACCGGGCAGGACCCGCGCGAGATACTCGTCGTAGACTTCGGGCTCGGTGCGATCCTTCGCAAGATCCCACTTATTGATGACCAGAACGACCGGTTTGTACTCATCCTGCACGGTGGCGGCGAGCTTTACGTCCACATCGCCGACCGGGACGGTGGCATCGATCAAAAGCATGACGACGTCGGCGCGGCGGATGGAACGTAGGGCGCGCGTGTAGGAGTAGAACTCGATATCGTCCATGCGGGATTTTTTGCGCACGCCGGCGGTGTCGATCGCGATGAAGATCTGACCGTCCTTTTCGAAGTGGACGTCAACGGCATCGCGGGTTGTGCCTGGGATTTCGCTGACGATCATGCGCTCTTCGCCCGCCAGGGTGTTGACCAGCGTGCTCTTGCCGGCGTTGCGCTTGCCGACGATGGCCAGCTTCATGATCGGCGTTTCGGGCGCCTCGCCGCTGTCGGGGCCGAGCAGCTCGTCGAGCCGATCGAGCAGGGCGTGACGGCCGGTGGCGTGCAGGGCCGAGACGCAGAGCGCCTCGCCGTAGCCGAGGCGGATGAACTCGGCGGCCTCGGGTTTGTGCTGATCGGCGTCGACCTTGTTGGCGACCGGCAGCACCGGAATGTCGAGTCGTCGAAGCAATTCCCCGACACGTCGATCCAGCGACATCAAGCCGTCGCGAACGTCGACGAGGAAAATGGCGGCGTCGGCGCGGGAAACAGCGTAGTGAATCTGGCCTTCGACGTGTTCCTCGAGATGGTCGTCGTCGACGATACCGAGCCCGCCGGTGTCGACCAGCTCGAAGTAGCGGTCGTTGTGCTCGATGACGGCGGAGACGCGATCGCGGGTGATGCCGGCGCGGGCGTCGACGATGCTGATGCGCTCGCGGGCGAGCATGTTCAGCAGGGAGCTTTTACCCACGTTCGGACGGCCCACGATGACAACGATCGGCAGTGCCATAGTTCGGCATGATAGGGGGGTAGTACGTCGGAAGGCAATGATGGAGGGTTCGAGATTCAGGGTTCAGGGTTCAGGGTTCAGGATTCAGGGTTCACGATTGGTAATGCAGCCTAATGCTCTGTCAACCCTCAGTTGATGGATGGGTGGCCCATGGCTTCAGCCGTGGGGGACACGAATCGGCCGAACATTCGCGTCCCCCACCTCTAAAGAGATGGGCCACCCAATCAACGAGGTATACCGGCTATCAAGCGACGGAGCGGGAGGAGCGGATTCGGAAGCCGAGTCGGCGGGCCGTGCTGGCCAGGGCGCTCATTAGATACTCGCTGGCGGTGGTTAGCTTGCATCCCTTGATCGCGATCTGCCGCAGGACCATGTCGGCTTCCTGTGTGTTCCAGTAGCCGCAGGTGTCGACGAGCATGGTGACACGCCGTTTTCGGCGGAGCAGGCCGAGAACCAGGATTCGCAAGGATGTTTCGATCGGAATGCCGAAGACGACGAAGCGGCGGGCGGGCATCTCTGTGAGCAGGCGATCGAGCTTGGGATTGGTAAACGGGTCGCGGTGGACCTTGGTGAAGATCGCCTGCTGGTATTGCTGGAGCAGATCGAGCGAAATGGCAAGCGAGTTGTCCGACTCGATGATGGTGTAATGCGGCAAGAGAGTATATGCGGCTTTTTGTTCGTGCGGGGCATCGCGCGAGACTATCGAGACAAACTCGGCTCCGATGCGGTTGCCGCGGTTGACGTCGACGCATGAGAGCACGGGAACCTTGGCGAGTCGAGCGAAAGCCATCAAGTGTTTGGCATTACGAGCGATTTGGTCGGCGTTGTGGCAAGGAGGAGAACCGTTTTGGGTGAGGTACTCCCGTTGGATACACACGTCGACGAAAACGTCGCGCTTGCGAATTGTCATGATGCTGGCTTCCTTCAGCCCACGCGAATGCGCGGCCCGGTAACAGCGAAATCACAACTCAGTCATCGGCGGAGAAATGAGAGGGCGGATTTCGATGTTGATTAGTGAAGCGTCTCACCCAACCGCTTCGAGAGCATCTTTCCTGCCTCCGCTGTGCGAATTCTAGTACGAGAAAGTCATTGTTGACAAGGGGTTTATGGAATACTCGGACGGTTCCGTGAAGATTTTCGTCGCAACGCCGTTTATACGGTGCTGGTACGAAAATTATCAGAGCGTGGTTATCGGATGTTTGAATCTTTGTAAGCTATTAACGGACAGCTGTCCCTTCTGAAAACCCCGTCCGCGTTGCGCTGCAAGGACTTACGCGCCTCGCCCGTTTGGGCCTGTTGCGCTATCTAGCCGCCTCACAGATTCCAAGCTGAGGTGCCGCGATGGGCTTCGTGAGCGCCATCGTCATCCTGCTCCGCGCATTCCTGCTTCCGCGTGCGGCGCTCGCCGCCGAAAACCTAGCCCTGCGCCAGCAATTCGCCGTTCTTCAGGTGTCGGCGAAGCGCCCGAGATTGCGGAAGTGAGATCGGGTTTTCTGGGTCTGGTTGTCCCGGTTCTGGGCCGACTGGCGTTCCTGCCTCGTGATCGTCAAGCCGGATACGGTCATCCCACAACTCGGCGGCCTGCACCACCGATACACACGGGCCGCGTGACGCAGCCAAGCATCGCGCCCCCCGCTGATCACGCGGCGAGCTCGCTTCGTGGGCTGATCACGCGCCGAGTTCTGCAAACCCCCAGGCTAACGGCTCTCTGCGTGTATCTCGATGTGGATCGTTCGTCCCGCCCGACAGGCTCAAGCCATCGCCCACTGCTCCAATCACCCGGATGATATATTCGGTATGGACAGCCCTGGAGAGGACGTTTCGTTCAAAAAGGTGAATCGGGGTGACTGGATTTGAACCAGCGACCTCGTGGTCCCAAACCACGCGCTCTAACCAGGCTGAGCTACACCCCGCGCTGCAATTATTCTAGTCCGTTCGGGCCGGCTTCGCCAAGCCGTCGTACTGTTACCACGCTTCCAAATCGCCGACGATTTCCTCGACCAAATCCTTCATCGTGAACAATCCCAGACAGTTGCCGGCCCGGTCGGTCACGATCGCCATCACCTGTCGAGCCTTTTGCAACTTCAGCAGAGCGGCCGGAACGGTCTCCGCCGCGTGCAGCGCGGTGATCTCTTGGACGTAATCGGCAATAGGCTTCTCCTCCTCGTCGGTCAGCACATCGTAGACGTTCACGATCCCGACGATTCGGCGGGGGTCGTCCCGATAGACCGGCAGCCGTGAAAAATGCGCCATCCGCGCGATCCGCAACAGATCACTCCGTGGAATGTCGATCGACACGATCGCCGCCCGCCGTCGCGGAACCATTACGTTCCCCACCCGGACCCGCGAGATGTCCATGACCCGTTCGAGCGTGTCGCGTTGAAACGTGCTCAGTCCGCCGCTGGCGGCCCCCTCGCTGAGCAGTCGTCGAACCCGCGCCCGCGGTAGCAAGTCCGTCTCCGCCGTCACGCCGGACGGATCGATCCGCCGAATCAAATATTGTGTCAGCCGATCCAGCACCCACATCAACCCGATCCAGCGCACCGCACACCAACACCACGTCAGCGGCAGCGCCAGCGGATACATCAACCGATCGGCCTGACGCTGAAACCAATCCTTCGGAATCACCCCGCCGAAAACCAGAATCAGCGGCGTTAAAATCGCGGTGGCGTAAATCTCAGCCAGATTTCGCGCCGCGGCGACGTGCAGCAGCAACGCCGTCACACATACCGTCGCCGTATATTCGGCCACGTTTGCGCCCACTAGTGTGGTGATGACCAATTCCCGAGGGCGCTGCATGAGCGACGTCAGTCGCCGCGCGCCCGGGTGCTCGCGCGCGTTGCGCACGTTCAGCCGCACGCGATTCAGGCAGTAGATTCCCGTCTCCGTCCCGGAGAAAAAGGCGCTCAACGCCAAGGCGACAATCGCTCCGATCACCAGCCCCAGCACGGTCATGACACTACCCCCCCGTTTTTATCCAACGGTCCGCCCAGTAGCGTCAGCCGCAAACGCTGGATGCGCGGACCGTCGGCGGCGATGACACCGAGTCTGACGTTGCCGATCGTAACGTTCTCGCCCACGTGGGCTGGACGCCCCAGCCGCGCCGTCACCAACCCCGCCATGGTAGCCACCCGCTCGGTCAATTCGTTGATGCCGAACATCTCAACCCAGTAGTGCACGCTCAGGCGACCGCTGATCTCGTATTCCGTCTCCGAAATCCGGACGATTTCCGGCTCGACCTCTTCCTCCTCCGGGTCATAAATCTCGCCGACGATTTCTTCCAGCACATCTTCAAGTGTGACCAGACCCGCCATCCCGCCGAACTCGTCCACGGCGATCGCGATCTGCGATTTGGTTCGGCGGAAATGTTGTAAAAGCTGTTCGCCGGTGATCAATTCGGGGACAAACCGCACGGGCGTCACCAAATCCCGCAGCGGCTTGTCCGGCTCGAAGAACAGAATCTTGGCGTATACCAGGCCGATGATGTCATCGATCGAACCATCGTAGACCGGAATCTTCGTCAGCCGCGTATCACGCATTACGCCGCGCAGTTCCTCGGGCGAGTCGTTGACGTCGAACATCGTTACCTCGACCCGCGGGACCATGATATCGCGCGCGCGAATCTTGCTCAGGTCGATCACTTCGCGCAGATACACGTCCTCGACCCGGTTGATCAACCCTCGCCGCCGGCTCAGCTCCAGCAGCGCCTTGAGTTCGTCGGCGCTCAGTTTCTGTTCTCGGGCAACGCGATGTCCCGGCCGCCCAAAAATCAACCGCGTCAGCGGCTCGATCACGATGATGTTAAGTACCCAGCCCAGCGGCCCCAGGACGTAGCCCGAGAACTGTACCACCGTCGCCGAATACGGCGCCAGCCGCGGTGCCAGTGTGATCCCCAGAACCTTTGGAATGAGATCGCCGCCCACCACGACCAGCATCACGCTGGCGAGGCCCGCGACGGGCGTGACCCACGCCCCCGCCCGCGCCGCCAAATCGCGAAACAGCACGTACGACGTCGCGAAAAGCAAGACGTTGACCGACGTGTTGCCGATCAGAATCGTCGTCAACGTGCGCTTCGGCTGCTTCATCAGCCGTGCCGCCAACCGACGAAACGGATTTCCACTGGCGGCCTGATGCTGAAGCTGCGCCGACGTCAGCGAGAACAGCACCGTCTCGCTCCCGGAGAACGTGCCCGACAACACCACCAGGAGCAGTAACAGTGCAACGTGAAGCAGCACGCTGAACCAACTCAACTCCGCGACGGCCAGGATGATGAAAGCAATGCTCATCGGCTTAACGTTCGCAGTTTAGCAACACAATGCTCAGAGAGCAGTGGCACCCGACCGCAGATGTGCTATAATTATGGTGTCGAAGCAGGCTAGCTCCGAGCCCAAATACCGGGCAAGAGGTTTATCCCGGGGCGTCAGGGCATTCGCTTCAAGCGACTTAATCCGGTTTTCCGGAGCGCCGACCTCCTTGGGCAGCCTGCTTCGGCCTCTTGTGTGCGCCGACACACGCACTCCTGCTGATCTATATCCTTGGCAACTGTTCCCATTCTGTCTTGCACATCACGAACACGCCGTCAGTGTGGCGTCGCGCATCGTCGAGTAGCAGTTCGCGGTATTCCTGGGCATCGTGCAGGCGAAAAAACGTGTCCGCCACTTTGGCCGCTACTCATTTCGTCGGTGCCGGTGCCGTCGGCATCTTCTCAAACGTAAACTTCTCACCCGTCGCATCGACTTTGATGATGTCGCCCGGGGTGAATTCGCCGGCGACGATGCGTTTGGCCAGCGGGTTTTCGATCATCTGCCGAATTAGGCGCTTCAGCGGGCGGGCACCGTAGATCGGGTCGTAGCCGTCGGCGGCGAGCTGGTCCTTGACGGCGTCGGTGATGGTTAGTGTGATTCCGGGCGAGACGCCCGGACCACCCACCAGCTCACCCGGCAACACCGGCGAGACGCCGGTGCCACACCCGGCCAGGCGCTGTTGCAGGTGGCGGACCTGCAAATCGACGATGCCGCGGAGGTTTTCGCGCGTCAGGCGCTGGAAGATGATCGTCTCGTCGATGCGGTTGAGGAACTCGGGGCGGAAGTGCCTTTTAAGCTCTTCCTTGATGAGCATTTCGATTTCGATTTCGATGTCGGTGAGCGTGGAGCCGGAGTCTTCCTCCGATTTACGACCGCCACGGGGGGCGGATGCTACATTCTCGCCACGGGGGGCGGAAGCTACATCTCGTCCGCTGCGGGGGGTGGACGCTACATTCTCGGCCGGCGGGGCGCCGGCCGCTACGTTGGCGATGTGCTCGCTGCCGATGTTGCTGGTCATGGCGATGATCGTGTTGCGGAAGTCGACCGTGCGGCCGTGTCCGTCGGTCAGTCGGCCGTCGTCGAGCACCTGGAGCAGGACGTTGAAAACGTCCGGGTGGGCCTTCTCGATCTCGTCGAGCAGGATCACGCTGTACGGTCGGCGGTGGATTGCCTCGGTCAGTCGGCCGCCCTCCTCGTAGCCGATATAGCCGGGCGGGGCGCCGATCAGCCGGGCGACGCTGTGCTGCTCCATGAACTCGCTCATGTCGATGCGGACGAACGCCGACTCGTCGTCGAAGAGGAACTCGGCGAGCGCTTTGCATAGCTCGGTTTTGCCGACGCCGGTGGGACCGAGAAACAGGAACGACCCGATCGGTCGACTGGGGTCACCGAGCCCGGCTCGGCTGCGGCGGACGGCATCGGAGACGGCCTGGATAGCCTCGTCCTGCCCGACGACGCGTTCGTGCAACCGCTGTTCCATCTTGATCAGCTTTTCCTTCTCGCCTTCGAGCATCCGCGCGACCGGAACGCCGGTCCATTTACTGACGACCTCGGCGATCTCCTCGGCGGCGACCTCTTCGCGCAGCAGGCCGCGACCGCCTTCGTGTAGCTCGGTCAGCTTTTGTTCGCGGTCTTTCTGGTCGGCCTCGAGCCGCGGCAAGTCGCCGTAACGGATGCGGGCGGCGGTTTCGAGGTTGCCGAGCCGTTGGGCTTCCTCCAACTCGGTTTGCTTCGTGTCGATCTGCTGTTTGATCGATTTGATTGCCTCGATGGCGTTCTTTTCGTTTTCCCATTGCGCGGTGAGGCCCTGGTCGCGTTCCTTCAGTTCGGCCAATTGCTTTTTGACCGATTCGAGCTGGTTTTTACTGCCGGCGTCCTTTTCCATCTTGAGTGCTTCGCGTTCGATTTCGAGCTGCATGGTTCGCCGGCGCAGCTCGTCGAGCTCGGCCGGCAGCGAATCATTCTCGATCCGCAGGCGCGAGGCGGACTCGTCGACCAGGTCGATGGCCTTGTCGGGCAGATGTCGGCCGGTGATGTAACGGTGCGAAAGTATCGCGGCGGCCACCAGGGCGGCGTCCTGAATCCGTACGCCGTGGTGGGCGTCGTAGCGCGGCTTGAGCCCGCGGAGGATCGCGATGGTGTCCTCGACGGTGGGCTCGCCGACGTAGATCGGCTGGAAGCGGCGTTCGAGCGCTTTGTCCTTCTCGACGTGTTGACGATATTCCTCAAGGGTGGTCGCACCGATGCAGCGCAGCTCGCCGCGGGCCAGCGCGGGTTTGAGCAGATTGCCGGCGTCCATCGAGCCTTCGGTTTTGCCCGCTCCGATGATCGTGTGCATCTCATCAACGAACAGGATCACCTGACCGGCGGACTCGGCCACCGCGCGGACGACCGCTTTCAGCCGCTCTTCGAACTCGCCGCGATACTTCGCACCGGCGATGAGCGCACCCATGTCAAGCGTGACAATCCGCTTATCCTTGAGCGCCCGCGGCACGTCGCCGGCGAGGATGCGCTGCGCCAACCCCTCGACGATCGCCGTCTTGCCGACGCCGGCTTCGCCGATCAACACGGGGTTGTTCTTCGTTCGCCGCGCGAGCACCTGCATACAGCGGCGGATTTCCTCGTCGCGGCCGATGACCGGGTCGAGCTTGCCCTGTCGGGCCATCTCGACCAGGTCCTGGCCGTAGCGTTTGAGCGGTTCGTAAGTGTCCTCCGGGTTTTGCGTAGTCACACTGGCGCTGCCGCGGACCTGCTTGAGCGCCGCCAGGACGTCGTCCTTGGTGGCGGCGTTTAGCTTGAGAATTTCCTTGGCGTCGCCGCCGACTTCCGCAAGCGCCAAGAGTAGGTGTTCGGTCGAGATGTACTGATCCTTCATCTGCCCGGCCAGCTTGTCGGCGGCGTTGAGCACGTCCGTGAACGTACGATGGGCCGAGAGCGAGCCGCCCGACTGCCGCGGCAAACGCTTCAGCTCCGAGTCGATCATCGAACGAATCTGCTCGACGTGCGCCCCCGCCTTCTCCAACAGCGGCACGACGATGCTGCCGTTGCCACCCGGCTGCGGCGCGACCAGCGCGGCGAGCAAGTGCAGCGGCGTGACCTCGGGATTGCCGAGCGACTGCGCCTGCTGCTGAGCGGCGTTAATCGCCTCGGCGGCCTTGATCGTAAACTTGTCAGCTTGCATGTACACAACTTCCTTTCCGGCAGGCGGTTACCTTCGACCAGGAAGATCCATGGCAAACGGTGTTCCAATGGGAGAGTGCGCGTAAAACCAGCAAGGATAAACGGTTACAGCAAGTTTGACGAAGACGATACGTGTCAGATTGGCATGATCAGCAGGGTCGGCAGGCCTCGTACCTCGGCCTGCCCTACGAGCGTCTATGCGAACGTCGCGCGTTTGGCTTCGATGTCCGCCAGCATCTTTTCGAATGATTCGGCGAAGAGGCGTACGCCATCGGTTAGGAGTTGGTCGGTTACTTGTTTCATATTTACGCCGACGGTGCCGAGCCGTTCAATCAAGCCGTAGGCCTCATCGACGTCGAGGTCGATCGTGCGGGCCGTGATGCCGTGGTCGCGCAGGGCGTCGAGCGTGTGCGGCGGGATGGTGTTGACCGTGTTCGGGCCGATCAGGGTATCGACGTACTTGGTGTCGGGATAGTCCGGGTTCTTCGTGCTGGTGGAAGCCCAGAGCGGCCGCTGGACGCGGGCGCTGGCGGCGCGGAGCTCGGCGAACTGGTCCGATTCGAACACGTTCTGATAACGGTCGTAAGCAATCTTTACACTGGCTATCGCCGCCTGGCCGCGCAGCGTTGCCAACGTCTGATCGCCGGCGTCGATTCGCTCGGTGAGCTGCTTGTCGATCAACGTGTCGATGCGGCTGACGAAGAAGGAGGCGACCGACGCCGTTCGGCGGATCGTGCGGCCGGCCTCGTGCAATTGCCGCAAACCATCGAGATAGGCCTGGATAACGTGCTCGTACGTCTGGATCGCGAAGATCAGCGTGACATTGACGTTGATGCCTTCGCCGATCAGCGCGCGAACGGCCGGTACCCCCGCCTCGGTCGCGGGTACTTTGATCATCACGTTTTGGCGGTCGATGGTCTTGAAGATTCGCCGGGCTTCGGCGATTGTTTTTTCGGTATCGTCGGCCAGCTTGGGATCGACCTCGATGCTGACGAAGCCGTCGCGGCCGTCCTTTTCGTCGTAGATCGGTCGCAGTTGGTCGGCCGCGTCGGCGATGTCGCGGAACGCGAGGGCTTCATAGATTTCATAGGCATCCTTGCCGGCGCGGGCGAGCTCGTGGAGTTGCTCGTCGTACTCGCTGCCGCCGGAGATCGCCTTCTGGAAAATCGACGGGTTCGAGGTCATGCCGGTGACGCCTTCGTTGATCAGCTCGCGGAGCCGGCCGCCGCGCAGCAGGTCGCGGCTGATGAAATCGAGCCAGACGGCCTGGCCGAGGTCGGTTATTTGTCGTATGCGATTAACCATTGCGGGTTTGTTCCTTTTTTATATTCCGATGCTTGTTGCAAGATATCCTCACGATAATCCATGGTCGGACATTCTACACCGAACGGCCCGATCCGGCTCACCCGTCCAGGATTTCCCCGTGTTCCTCCCGCCACTTTGCCAGCAGGTCACCCATTAGACGCAAGGCTGCCTCGCGCGTTGTCAGCGTCTCGTCCAATTGCCGTGTATACAACGCGTCCAGCACGTGCTTGTAGATCGGCCCGGGTTTGACGCCGTGGGACGCCAGGTCGTCGCCGGTGACCAATGGCGGCGGTCGGATCGCTTCCGGCGCGACGGATGCGACGCGGCGGTCTAACTGTTCACGTCGTTGGGCTTCGTCCGGCATTTCGAAGTAACGGGTCTCGGCCCACGCGCGCAAGTCGGGCAAGGCGGGGTGTGCCAGCAGACGCTTCAACCCCGCCAGCGAGATTCGTACGGGATCGTCGAGGTCGGTATGGTGCCCGATCAGCCAGACGATCGTTTCACGCTGCTCATTCGAGCAGGTCAGGGCTCGGCAAATTTCCTGGACCGCCTTTGTCTCGCGGTCGACGATCAGCACGGCAAAGGCCAATGGGAACGAAACCTGCTCCGGCAAACGTCCCAGCAGCACGGCGCCCGCCGCAATCTGCTCGGCCTGCCATGCGGCGCCCTCCCAGAGATACGGGAGTAAACCACAGTCGGCCAGGAGATCGAACGCCCGCCGCCGAGTGGGATGCGTCAGCATCTTTTCGAGCTCTTCGCGGACGCGTTCGGCGGCGACCGTCGCGAGCTTGGGAGCGTGGTCTTTCAACGCCGCGAATGTGACCGGCTCGATTTCAAAGCTCAGACGCGCCGCGAAACGCACCGCCCGCGCGAGCCGCAGATGATCCTCGGCGAAACGTGCCGGCGGATCGCCGATAGCGCGAATCAGCCGTGCTTGCAGGTCTGCCCGCCCGCCGACGTAGTCGATCAGCGTACGCTTGAGCGGGTCGAGGAACATGCCGTTGACGGTGAAGTCGCGTCGCTCGGCGTCGTGTCGGGCGTCGCAGAAGTGCACCTCGCTGGGCCGCCGCCCGTCCAGGTACTGCCCGTCGGAACGAAACGTGGCGACCTCGATCCATTTGCGTCGCTCGTGAACCAGCACCACGCCGAACTGTGCCCCGACCTTGCGTGTACGGCGAAAGATTTGGCAAATCCGCTCCGGGGGCGCGTCGGTGGCTACGTCATAATCCTGCGGCTGGAGTCCGAGCAGCAGGTCGCGCACGCACCCGCCGGCCAGCAGGGCATGATGACCTTCAGCCGTCAGCTTGCGGACGATCTTCACGGCCCCGTCGGCGGCTTCGGGTAATTCGGCTTGGAACGGGAACGACTCGCTCATCGGTGCATATGATACAGTGGCGCGGGTCCGTGACATATTATGCGGCCTTCGGGTAAGCGGGTCTGGCGTCCCAGTATCGTTTCCAGCGGTCGTCCCGCGATAACCACAGAGCCCGCAACGACAGGAGCGTGTTCAACCAACTCAAAAAGGATGCGGCGGGTTTGGAGAAGGGCCCGGCGTGTCCCCGTGACCTCGCGAAGATCGTCTTCAGGTACGACGCCAACGCTGTCCTTCACGGCGTCTTTCTCGCCAAGAGAGACCTTGCCGGCGGACGTCTCCGCATGGCACGCATCCTCAGCGGCTTCATCGAGGCCCAGGGTGTCGGCCCGACGCCTACCGCGGCGCTGAGAAGATACGGGTGCCTCACGAATCCCTCCGGCCGGGAGATTCCTGCCCGGACTGCAGGAAGGGCGAGGTCTATAAAAACGAGGCGTTTGCCCGGGAGCAGAACCTGTCGCCCGATGAGCGTCTGCGCTTCCACAAAACCGAGAGTGGTCCGCTGATGGAGAAGCTCAAGGAGTGGTTCACCCGGCAACTCGAGGATCGGCTGGTGGAGCCCAACTCCGGCCTCGGCCAGGCTATTCTCTATATGCTGAAGCACTGGGAAAAGATGACTCTGTTCCTACGCGCACCAGGGGCACCACTGGACAACAATATCTGTGAGCGTGCTCTAAAGAAAGCCATCCTGCACCGCGAGAACGCCCTGTTCTACCTGAGCGAGAACGGTGCCCACGTCGGGGATCTCTTCATGAGTCTCATCCACACCTGCCAGCTCTGCGGGGTCAATCCCTTCGACTACCTGACCGCGCTGCAGCGACACGCGGGAGAGCTATCCGCGACACCCCGGAACTGGATGCCCTGGAACTACCGGGCGACGCTCGAGCCTGCCGACACGCCCCGAACCGTAGCCCGCTGACTGGACGCCGGAACCGTCCCCCCCTCTCCACGCCCTGGGCCCCGCCCGGGCGGCGAGTCCGCATTATGCACGCTTACCGAAAAGACACGATCTTGGGACAGGATTTGTGCTCTGTTACACGTGGAGTGATGGATAATATGAAGGTTGGCCCACCTCTTTAGAGGTGGGGGACACGAATAGGACTTCGATTCGTGTCCCCCACGGCTAAAGCCATGGGCCACCCATCCGAACGACTCCCGATGGCCTACGTCGGCCGCGCGGGGCCGACGCTACGACTCGAAAGCCAGGGTGTGACGGAGCACTAGTGACGGCGACGGTGGATCATTGTCGAGCCCGTCCCCTTGGGCGACTCAGTAGGGCACCGCCGACGCAGACCGTCATCAGAATGATCGTGGCGGTCGGACAGGCAGCCGCGGTGCCGGCACCGTCGGCGGTCCCGTTTCCATCGCCGTCGACAGTCCCGTCGCCGGTTCCATTGCCGGTTCCATCGCCGTCCCCGGTTCCATCACCGCCGCCATCTCCGGTCCCATCACCATCGCCGTCGGCGGGCTCGCCCTGGTTGGTGATGTTGACGGTCTCGAAGTTTGCGTAGGTGATGGGCCCGAAGCCCTCGATGGCGAGCATCATGCCGTTGTCGGTTACCGCTCCATCCTTGGCGTCGACATTGAGCGTGTCGCCGGTGGCGTTGTCGCCGCCGTCGATGTAGCGTGCGGCGGCGAGCGCGTCGATGGTAACCACATCATCGAACGCGCTGCCCGTGAAGTTCTCGAACTGACCTTCGAGCACCAGGCCGTTGTCGTTGGCGTCCACGGTCTGCTCCACGTCGGTCAGATCCATGTCCACGGTGATTCCCGCCTCGGCTCCGGAGAAGTTGAGCGTGTCGGTACCGCCTTCGTCCGTAAAGGTATCGGTGCTGCCGGGGCAGGTCATGATTGTGTCGTCGCCGGCACCGCCGTCGACTTCGTCATTCGAAGGACCGTCCATGATCAGGTCGTTATCGTTGCCGCCGTACAGGAGATCCTGGCCCTCGCCGCCGGTGATGAGGTCGATGCCGTCACCACCATGGATTTCGTCGTTGCCGGCTCCGCCATCCATGGTGTCCATCCCGGAACCACCCTCGATCGTGTCGTCGCCCTCGTCGCCGTTGATCACGTCGCCGACTTCACTGCCGACGATCGTGTCGTTCCCGGCTTCGCCGTCAATGGTCACGGGGCTGGACTCGGCGAGGTTCGGGAAGCTCGCGATCGTGACGCCGGACAGATCGATATCGTTGTTCCCGGAACCGCCGGTCACGACGATTTGTGTGACGGCGGTGCAGTTGACCTCCGGGTTGCCATCTCCCCCCGGCGGGAATCCGTTGATCCGGACTTTCCCTCCATTGCATGTGATTGTCACGTTATCGCCGCTGGAAGCGGTCACTTCCAACACGCCCTCGGCGTCGATCGAGGACGTGACGACGGCCAAGGCGACTTGTGGGACCGCCAGCATGCAGGCCAGACCCAGCAACGTTGCCACCAGGAGAAGGCCGCGTGTCAGGCCGCTTGTCCGTGTGTCACACTTTTCTCTTGCGCTCATGATTCGTCTCCCTTTTTGGACCCTGAGGACGTGAGTGGACTCGATGTACAGAGGCAAGCACGGACCAAGCCCGTTCCCGCCGAACTCTATCGTTCCTTACTCGGCTATCATAGCAGTTTGCCGGAGTCCCGCCAATGCTTATCGTGTTTCAGGTCACTCCTTGGGTCCGTGACTTTTAGCGGGGCGCTTTTACCAGCCCTGAAAGGGCGATAGTCAATAGCCGAGGGCGTAAGCCCTCGGATTGCGAGCAACATGTCTAATCAGCCCCGAAGGGGCGACAGAAACCCACGCCAACGCGTGAACTTTATGTCCAGATGTATCGCTCATCATACTCGACGCCGTGCCTCTCCAGGAACTCGACCAGCTCCTCCTGGAATGAAACGCGGCGATGATGCCGCTCCTGCTCGGCAATGTACCGTTCCACGTGCTCGATGTTCGAGACACTGACGGAGAACGCGGAATAGCCGTCCTGCCAGCCGAAATCACGCATGTCCGCGAATGTATCGTGTACCCATTTGCTCGAGTTGGCTTTCAGCAGACGCAGGATGTCGGAGAGGGCTGTCCGCGACCGGAGCGAGACGAGCAGATGCACATGGTCATCCGTGCCTCCGGCGGATATGAGTCGCCCTTTCTCGTGTGCGACGATTCCACCCATGTATGCGTAAAGCCTTTGTCGAAGTTCGGGCGTAATGATTGGTCGGCGCTGTTTTGTGCTGAAGATAATATGGTAATAGAGGCATGTATATGATTGTGACACTCATCGACATCCGTGTTTCTATCGCCCCTTCGGGGCTCTCTTCCTTTTGTCTATCCTAACCGGGGGCTTACGCCCCCGGCTATTAACTGTCGCCCCTTCGGGGCTTTCTTCCTCTTTGCTATCCTAACCGGGGGCTTACGCCCCCGGCTATTGACTATCGCCCCTTCGGGGCTTTCTTCCTCTTTGCTATCCTAACCGGGGGCTTACGCCCCCGGCTATTAACTGTCGCCCCTTCGGGGCTGTGTTCTGCCTGTCATCCTGATAATAGTCAGTGTATTTCCGTCATGTGTGCCCATAACTTCGTAGCGACTTCGGCGGCATTGCTTTGAATGCGCGGCTCATCGCAGGATGTTACTACGCGGTCGCGCAGTGCCCGTTGACCGTTGGCAATCACGTCTTTCACATGCCGGGCGCTGAGCGCGAAAATGATATGTGCCGCGAGGTTTTCGTTAGTCAGCGGCGTCGAGGGACGGTAATCCGTGATGACCACGTCCGCGGCCGCGTCTCGTTCCAGCTTGCCGAGCGTTACGTCCAGTGCCGCCGACGCGCGCCGGGCGGTTTGGGCAAATCGAACGATGACGGCGCTCGGCGGGATGGAGGCGCGGTCTTGTCGGGCCGCGAGCCAGGCAGCCTTGGCTTCGAGGAACATGTCGCTGGAGTGGCCGTCGGTGCCGAGCATGACCGGGCAGTTGTACGCCGCCATCGGCGCGGTCCCGACGCCGTTGTTCATGTTCGAGCGCGGGCAGTGCGCGAGCGTGACGCCGGCGTCTTTGAGGCGGATGATCGCTTCGGGGTCGAAGTGTGTACCGTGAACGAAGATTGACCGCGGCCGCAAAAGCTTGGCACCACTCAGACGGTCGATCAGAAAAGTCTGATACTTCTCCTGGCAGTCTTCTTCGTCGTATTGATCTTCGGCGACGTGGATGTGTACACCGGTGTCGAAATCCGCCGCCAGCCAGGCGAGCTGTTCGAGCGTCTCGTCTTCGAGCGTGAACGAGGCGTGAGCGCCGACCATGCCGGCAAACTCTGATGAGTAGGTTTGCACTCGTTTTTCGAGATAGCGGCGATTCTCTTCCAGGCCGGCGGATCGGCCGTCGGGACCGTGACGGTCGGTGGTTTCGTAGCACAAAACGCCGCGCAGACCGACTTCGGCGATGCCCTGCTCGACAAGATCGAGCGAGCCGTCGATGCAGTTGGGCGAAGCGTGGTGGTCGAACAGCGTGGTTGTGCCACAACGCAGGGCGTCGAGCGCTCCGACCAGGGCGGACATCTCGATCGACTCGGCGTCGTGCGCCCGGTCGAGCCGCCACCAGACCGATTGCAGGATTTCCAGGAAGCTGCTCGGCGGCTTTGGCGGCGGGGGCATGCCGACGGTCAGGGACGAGTACAGATGTGTGTGCCCGTTGACCAGGCCGGGCAGGACGAGGGCACCGCCACAATCGATGAAGTCATCCGTTGTTTCACGTGAAACGCCGTTGCCGCGCTGGACGATGCGGTTGTTTTCGATGCGCAGGTTGCCGGGTTCGACGCGGATGGGATCAAAATCCGCCAGGAGAGCGTTTTCGAGAACAATTGCCATTAGTCTTGTCCGCTGGGGGTTGACTCGGGTTGCGATTCGACGATTCGGACCACGTGGTCGAGGTCGGGGGGAATTTCGTGCGGCTGGCCGACGGCTTGCAGCGCGCCGCTGATGTCCTTCATTCCGGTGCCGGTGATCAGCGCGACTACGGAGGCCTGACTGTCGAAGCGGCCTTGTCGGCGGGCCTCGGCGATGCCGGCGACGGCGGCGGCGGCGGCGGGCTCGGCGAAGACGCCGGTGAGACGACCCGTGTCGCGGACCGCCTGCTTGATCTGCTCATCGGTGACCGTGACGAACGTGCCTTCGCTCTTTTTGACGGCGTTGACGGCCTTGCGCCAATTGCGCGGGACGGGGACGTTAATGCTGTCGGCATAGGTGTCACGATTGGACGAGTCGCGGGCTTCAGCCCGCGCGGCGCCGCGCGGACTGAAGTCCGCGGCTCGTTCCGAGGCTCGTTTGGTTATGTAACCCGCTTCGAGTGCGCCCGTCTCGAAAGCGTGGGCGATGGGGGCAACGTCCGCGGCCTGGACGCCTAGCAGACGCGTCTGCCAAACGATGATACCGACGGCTTTCATCTGCATGAGGCCTTTGTGGACGCCGGCGATCGAGCAGCCGTCGCCCACGCTGCACGCCACCCAGTCGGGCGGGTCGTCGGCGCACTGCTCGGCGATTTCGAGGCCGCCGGTCTTCTTGCCCTCGACGAGGTACGGGTTGATCGCGCAGTTGCGGTTGTACCAGCCGAAGTGCTCGCAGGCGCGGGTGCAGAGTTCGTAGGCGTCGGCGTAGGTGCCGCGAACCTTGAACACGCGGGCGCCGTAGGCGAGCAGTTGAGCAAGCTTGCCTTCGGGAATGATCTCCGAAACAAAGATGTTGGCTTGTAAACCGGCGGCGGCGGCACAGTGCGCGAGGCTGCCGGCGGCGTTGCCGGTCGAGGCACATGCGATCTGTGTGAAGCCGAGTTGGCGGGCGTGTGCGACGCCGACCGAGCTGGCCCGGTCCTTGAACGACCCGGAGGGATTGCGGCCGTCGTCTTTGAGGCGCAGCCGCGCGATGTCGAGGGCTTTCGCCAAACGTGGGGCGTCGATCAGCGGCGTCCAGCCGACGGTGCCGTCGGTTGGGCGGAACTCGTCGTCGAGCGGGAGCAATTCGCGGTAACGCCAATGCGAGCGGGTTCGCCGCGCCAGCGACTTGCGGGTTAGCGTGTCGGCGGCGCGGTCGAGATCGTATTGCACGTCGAGGATGCCGGCGTTTGGTCCGCAGCGTGGGCAGGTGAACGCGTCGCCGACGGCGACGATCTCGCCACACTCGACGCAGGTTAGTTTGGTGATCAGCGACAACGGCGGTACTCCAAGAGGGACGCGTAAGCGGATAGTATATCGAACATGCGTCACACGTGTTGGAGGCGCGCGGCGGTCGACGGCCGCCACGGGGGGCGGCCGCTACTTTGTCTGATTCGGAGTGAGATAGTGAAGATCATCCAGTCGATCAACGAGCAGGTGCTTGAGAAGACGATTCGGCGCTGTCGCGAGCGGAACATCGTCATTCCCACGTTCGCGCAGCAGAAAGACCCGACAACGATTCCACAGTCGATCAAGGATCGGTTGGCAAACGTCGGACTGTGGGACGTCGATCCGGCAAACCTCTTTCGCATCACGTGGAAAAATGAGCCGATCGAGCGTGGCGGGGGATTCAACGACGGGAACTGGATCGAGTTTCCGCCGGAACTGACCGGCGTGGACGCACGGATTGTCGGGCTGGTCGGCAAATGGTTTCCGACCGGGTCTCACAAGGTTGGGGCGGGGTTCGGGTGTCTGGTGCCGCGGCTGGTTTCCGGGCAGTTCGATCCGACCACGCAGAAGGCCGTCTGGCCGAGCACGGGTAACTATTGCCGCGGCGGGGCGTTCGACTGTGCGTTGCTGGCGTGTACGGCGGTGGCGATTTTGCCGGAGGAGATGTCGCGCGAGCGTTTCGAGTGGCTGCGGTCGATCGGGTCGGAGGTGATCGCGACGCCGGGCTGCGAGTCGAATGTTAAGGAGGTATATGACAAGTGTTGGGAGATTCGCCGAACGCGGCCGGACTGTGTGATCTTCAACCAGTTCGACGAGTTTGGCAACGCGATCTGGCATTATCACGTGACCGGTGCGGTGATTGATGAGATTTTTCAACGGATTGCAACGTCGTCAAACGAAGAGCCGCGGGCTTCAGCCCGCGCGGGTGGGCGTGTCTCAGTCGCGGAACCGCGCGGACTAAAGTCCGCGGCTCCTCTTGCGGCGCCGCACGCGCGATTGGCTGCGTACGTTTCGGCGACGGGCAGCGCGGGGACGATCGCCGCCGGCGATTATCTGCGGAGAAAATATCCACATCTGAAAGTCGTCGCGACCGAGGCGCTGCAATGCCCGACGCTGCTGATGTGCGGCTTCGGCGGACATCGCATCGAAGGCATCGGCGACAAACACGTGCCGTGGATTCACAATGTTCGCAACACCGACATGATCGTGGCGGTCGACGACGAGCAGTGCATGGAACTGCTGCGGCTGTTCAACGAAGAGCCCGGGCGGGAGTTCCTGCGGAAGCAGGGCGTGGCGTCGGAAATCGTCGAGCAATTGCCGCTGCTGGGGATTTCAAGCATCTGCAACCTGGTCGCCGCGATCAAGACGGCGAAGTATTACGAGCTTGGTCCGCGCGACGTACTGATTACGCCGTTGACCGACTCGATGGAGCTATATCAGTCGCGCATCAAGGAGCAGCGCGAGTTACACGGCCCATACGGCGAGGCCGACGCGGGCCGGCACTTTGGCCGTTACCTGGAAGGCATCGGCATCGACCACCTGCGTGAGTTCAACTACTACGATCGCAAGACGCTGCACAACTTCAAGTATTTCACATGGGTCGAGCAGCAGCAGCGGGACGTGGAGGAGCTGCGGCAATTGTGGGACCCGGATTTCTGGGAGGAGACGTGGGTGCAGGTTGAGGAGTGGGATCGGTTGATTGGGGAATTCAATGCGAGCGTCGGCTTAGTATGAACGTGATTTCGACCAAGCGCCGACGTTTGACCGACAGGCACAGCCCAACGGAGCCAACACGCGGCCGGCCGATGTGAAAGCAGGATGGATCTTGGAGCAGTACGAGTACACGACCGAAACTCTGGATAACGGACTCCGGCTGACCTGGCTGGATCTCCCGCACACGCACAGCGTGTCGGTTCACGTGTGTGTGCGGACCGGCCCCGCTTACGAGAAACCAGGCAATAACGGAGTGAGTCATCTGCTCGAGCATCTGCACATGTCAGTTACGCGTCGTCATCCGACACGCCGCGAGCTACGAACTGCCTTTGCCCATCTATCCGCCAACCGGAATGCCCAGACGCATTCGGACGTGTTGGCATTCGACTTCAGCACCTCACCGGCGTTCGCCTCCGGTCTCATGGCGTTGGTGGGGGACGTGCTCGAAATACGCGACTTTCCGCGCGACATCGTTGAGTCTGAACAGCGTCTGGTGCTCGCCGAACTCCGTAGCATGCAGGATTACGAACCCCGCTTTTTCCGGTGTCTCTTTGGCAAACATCCCTTCGGGCTCCACAGGGCTGGAACGCCGCGCAGTCTCAGACGCCTCGACGCGCGGGAACTCGTCGACTTCGGGCGGGCCAGCTTCGCGCCGGACAGGATCGTCGTCTGCGTGACCGGGCGGTTATCGTCACCAATTCTGGAGTCGGCCCGGGCTCGCCTGGGTACCCTGGAGCCGAGCGCAGGCTGCCGGCGTCTGGCTGATCCGGCGCCCCCACACATTAAGCTTCCCGTGTTTGCGCGACATCGGCTAACCGGGCGTCAGCGCGAAATTGTGCTGGGATGGATGTATAACAGCACGATGACGCGCCAGCATCGCGTGGCACTCGCGGTGTTGGCGCTGGGTTTCTCGTTGCTCGAATGTCCCTTGTCGGAGCGACTCCGCTACGGCGATGTCAACACGTACTTGTTCGATTGCGACCTGGAAAGCGTATGCGGAACCCGCCTATTCCGCCTATATGGACAGACCGAGCGCCATGATCGCGACCGGTTCATTGCCAGCGTCCTGGATGAGTTGAGCAACATCCGCAAGGGACGCTCGTTGGACTGGCTTCCGGACACCATCAATTTCTATCGGCATTTCGTCGAGCATTGCCTTGACTCTCCTGAGGCACTCGCCGCGCGCATCGCTCTGGAAGAGGTGAGGTCCCGAGACCAGCCGGCGCTTACTGTTAGCCAGGAGCTGGACTGCCTGACAGAACTCACCAGTGAGAACGTAGTCGACGCCGTGCGTGCCTCGCTCACATTCGACAAGTTCTTCCTCGTATACGATGGGATTACACGTCTGGCTGACAACACGCGCGTCAAATCGATGGTCAAGGCTTCCTTTGCCGAGTAACGTGTAGTCGCACCTGCTACGTCGGGAATCCCTTCCCACGCACAGGGCAGGATGGGAATCCTGTGGTACACGGTGCGAGATGGGAATCTCGACGTGATAATACTTGAAGAGGACAACAATACTCGAAGAGCCGCGGACTTCAGTCCGCCCGGTCTTTCGGGAAGGGTAGATCCTACTCCCCGCGGCGCCGGGCGGCCTGAAGTCCGCGGGTGTTCGCGGATTGTTGTCCGCGTCAAGTATTATCACCTCGAGATTACCCTCTCGCCCCCGGTGCCACCCGGTTGCCCTCCGGCCCTGGGCGG
>JAUWNI010000092.1 GCA_030612705.1 Phycisphaerae bacterium
GCAATAATCCCCAATCGTCAATCTTCAATCGTCAATCCCCATGTCCCTTTGGTTGCGGCCAACGGCCGCGCTGTGGATATCCAAACCAATCTGCGATACGCTCAACTCAATTCCCATGGCTGTCTCCTTATGTTTTCAACCATTTGCCGGACAGCATACCGCCCGGCGGGAGACAGCCTTTCATGGGATTACAACCCGAAAGCCAAGGTGTGACGGGATACTAGTGCGATACTGCGTCGGGCACGGAGACCCGACGCTACCTAGTTGAAATTCGCTCTAAGATTAGATCATCCCTCATCAGTGCTTGTTCCTTAAAAAACGCATTTTATAACCGTCTTGGGGGCTATGTGCGCACTCAAACGTCCGCGGAAAGCAGCGTGCAATCAATTAGCCCGGCAAAGGCAGGCAGCAGCCGATGATGGGGTCGACGTTGACGGCCGGGTCGTCGAAGCTGACCAGGCGATGTTCGTAGTAACACCACCAGCAGATCGCGACATACAGGTAGACGACCAGCAGGAACCAGCAGCCGAGTTCGGCCACGCGGTGTCGGCGGTAGATCAGCAGGATGGCCGAGCTGAGCAACAGCAGTGCCAGTTTGTAACCGACCAGCACTATCGTAGAACCCCCGATAAGTTTCGCCGCCACCGGGTTCAGTTCGATGAACCCGCTGTAAAGCGATTCGAGCAGGGTGTATCCCAGGTCGAGAACGTTGATGATCCAGACGGCGGCCAGTGCCAGCAACACACGCCGAGGGCGCGTCAGCCACCGGAATGACCTGATCACCCTACGGACCGGGCGTCGGTGCCCGGCGCGCGTGGTTTGTAGGGCCGCGGGTGATGCTTCGAGAATACTCACGGGAAGGATATCGGCAGAAATGGGCCGGCAGTGTACTTCTTGCGCTCCGTAAACGGTTAAAACGCCGTACGGGTTTAAGGCAAGTGTTATTATAAGACGTTAAATTGGCCAACAGTGACCATTGGGATTAACGCGATTGCGTGTTGCGCGGGGTGGTGGTCTCGGCGGGTTCGTCCGACTCTCCTTCGCCAGGCCGCAATTCGTTGATGTCGGCTGCGAATTCATGCTCGAAACGACCCAGTTCACGTGCGTCGATCTCAACGTACGCCTTGCCGCTGATCGACGTCCCATCGGCGCAGCGCACATCCAGATCGAGGCGTCGCAAGCGTGGTCGCAGTAACAGTCGGCGGCAGCGGATCGTGCCGGCGGTGAATTCGGTCTTGCCGCGAAGCCGGCCGACGTCCTGAATCAGAAAGCCGCGCGGCGCGTCGGGATCCTCGGGTACGATAGTGCGCTCGCCTTCCAGGTCGGACGCGGTCATGTAAATGTGAAAGTCGCGGGGTCCTTCGTTACCGCCCGGTAGCGGGAATTCGAGCAGATAGCCGCGGTGTTGCGAGTCGGCGGAGCTGAATGCCCAGCGGCTTTTCAGCGTGATGTTTTGTTGCGAGGGCGGTGCGAACGGCTGGTGCAGCACGATTTCAGCGTGACGTGAACATCCTATAGCCGTGCCGGCGAGCAGGACCATAAAGACCGTCACGGTATGCTTTTGTGGAAGTAAGTATGTTGCCGTAGCCATGAGCATCACAGTTCGGTCAAACGGTTTACGTCTGCGGACGTTGAGGCCGATGTGCCGATTTTTTCGCGATGGTTCAACGCCTGCCCAGCTTGCCGCGGTCTACTTGTTTTTGAAAAGGCCGAACGTGATTCCTTCCGAGTCGCCGGCGATCGCGAACCAGCCGACGTTGGGGATTTCGGTTTCTTCGTGATGGATGGTTCCGCCGGCGTCTTTGATTTTCCGAACCGTCTCGGCGATGTTATCAACGAGGTAGTAGGCGTACATGCAAGGTGAGGGGGCTTCGTCGGGGCGTTTCATCAGGCCCCCGCCCGGGTCGCTGCCGGTGTTGATGAGCGTATAGTCCGACATGGAGGTGTCGTTGAATTCCCAGCCGAAGACGTCGCCGTAAAACTGTTTGCACTTTTCCGGATCGTTGCTCATGAACTCGAAATGGCAGAGTGGGCATCCCATTGTTTTTCTCCTGCGTGATTGTTAGCGTGAGAACTCGCCTGTGGAGGCAGTTTCCAGGCAATCCGCTCTGAATGCAAGTCGTTTTTTACAGTGAGATTACAGAAAGCTGCGACCGTCCTCCACGGGGGAGTTGGGGAGTGGGTACATGACAGTTTTGGCGGGCGCTGTGTAAGCCGGGAAACGTAGCGTCGACCCCCCTGCGGCCGACGTAGACATCTGAACGCCTCCCTGTGGCCTACGTCGGCCGCGGGGCCGACGCTACTCGTAAATTGAGGCAGTCGGCGGGCGGGCCGATATCCTATTCTGGCTCCGATCCTCCGGGGAGGCCAGGAGTTGTGTGACGAACGTTAAGCTCACGAGGCTTATCGGACATCACCGGCCTGCCGCCCTCGCGGCAGGCGTTCACATTTTAAGACGCTATCTACGCGAGACGATAAACACTTGGTGAACCATCTACTTGGTTCGATGGGTCGTCCTATGCTCCGCTGGCCTGAGAACCCTTCCATGCATTCTCCGCGCTTCTTCACGGCGATGATGCTCGGCCCAGAAATGAGTTGGGCGCCGATGAGGCTTGCCGCCAACGTGGATTTGCCCGGGAGCAACCATATGGAGTTTGTAACAGGAAAAGGTCACCGTCCGGACCGGAAGTCCACCGGCACTCATCGAACCACGAGCATTCCCAGAGTTGCCGGCGCCGGGATTCGCCTTTTGGTTGCTCTCCTGCCGGCCCTGGCGATGGGCGGCTCGGCCCATGCGCAAGACCCGCGGGATCCGGTCAAGATCGGCATGCTGGCCAAGCGGGGCACCGAGAGATGCCTGGAAAAATGGGGCCCCACGGCCGAGTACCTGACCGATCAGATCCCCGGACGCTTGTTCGTCATCGTTCCCCTCGGTTTTGAACAGGTCTGCTCGGCCGTTGAACGGGGCGAAGTGGATTTCGTGTTCGCCAATCCCTCTTTCTATGTGGAACTTGAGGCCCGCTATGGCATGAGCCGCTTGGCGACATTGAAGAACCTTTGCCCGGAAACCGGGTACACCCAGTTCGGCGGAGTGATCTTCCAGCGGGCCGATCGCGACGAGATCAAACACCTGATCGATCTCAAGGGCAAGACCTTCATGGCTGTGGCGGAGACCTCTTTCGGTGGGTGGCAGATGGCCTGGCGGGAAATGAAAGAGGCGGGAATCGATCCCCAGCGCGACTTGGCCGAGCTTCGCTTCGGGGGTACGCATGATGCCGTGGTCTACGCGGTCAGAGACGGTCTGGTGGACGCGGGGACCGTCAGAACCGATACGCTGGAGCGAATTGCGGCCGAGGGTAAGATTCGGCTTGAGGACTTCCGCGTCGTCCACCCCCAGGCCGCGGACGCGGGTGCGCCGCCCCTCCTCCGTTCCACGCGCCTATACCCGGAATGGTCGGTTGGCAATGTCAAGCACACGCACGATGAACTGGGCCAGCAGGTGGCCGTCGCCTTGCTGAGCATGCCGGCGGACAGTCCGGCCGCTAAGGCGGCCCGCTGCACCGGCTGGACCATCCCGCAGGCCCATCAATCGGTGCGGGAGTGCCTAAAGACGCTTCGCGTCGGGCCGTACAAGGATTTCGGCAAAGTGACGCTGGCCGAGGCCATCAGGCAATATTGGCCTTGGCTCGTCGCGGCTGTCCTGTTCCTGGCCATCATGACCATCACCACGCTGTATGTGCTGCGACTGAACCGCCGGCTCACCCAGAGCAGGCTGACTCTGTCCCACGAACTGTCCGAACGCCGACGGACAGAGGAGAACTTGCAGAAGAGCGAGGAGAAACTTGAAGGGATTGTCCACTCTATCACTGACCACATAAGCATGATGGACGAGGAACACAATATTGTATGGGCCAACGATGTGGCGAAGCGCTTGTTCGGATCAGATTTGGCTGGAAGGAAGTGTTATTCTGCTTACCATGGGCTCGATAAGGCCTGCGAACCATGCGTAGTAAGCAAATGTTTTGCCGATGGTGAGAGCCACGAACACGAGACGGAAGTCATCGACGCTGATGGAAAGAAAAGGGCCTTCTGGTGCACCGCGAGCGTCGCCGCCCGGCATGCGGACGGCCGACCAAAGACGGTGGTAGAGGTTTCTCGGGACATCACCGAGCGCAAACAGGCCGAGAGAGCGCTGAACGAATCAGAGGCGAAGTTCCGGACGCTGTACGAGTCGACCGACGACGCGATCATACTTCTCGACGAAAACGGGTTCTTCGACTGCAACGACGCCACGTTGGAACTTTATGGCATCGGCAGCCAAGAAGAATTCTGCCGCACACATCCCGGCGAGCTGTCGCCCCCGTTGCAGCCGAACGGTCGCGACTCGATGAGTTATGCCAATAGCAACATCGCGGTTGCCCTGAAAGAGGGGCACTACCGGTTCGAGCATCTGTACCGTCGGGCGGACGGCACGGAGTTTCCGGCTGATGTGCTGCTGAATGCGCTGGAGTTGGGCGGCAAGACCGTGCTTCAAGCGGTGGTGCGCGACATAACCGAGCGCAAGCGTTCGGAGGAGAGGCTGCGGGAATCAGAGGAGCGGCACCGGGCCATTACCGAGACTGCCCAGGATGCCATCATCGTATCGGATCCCGAGGGCAAGATTCGATTCTGGAACTCCGCCGCGGAGAATATCTTCGGATTCACCGCCTCGGAGGCCATCGACCGGAACTTGATGGGTCTCATCGTTCCGCCCCAGTACCACGAAGCCAAGCGTAAGGGATTGGCTAAGTTTAGCCGCACGGGGCTCGGAGCCGCCGTCGGAAAGACGCTCGAGCTGACGGCCTTGCGGAAGGACGGTGTGGAGTTTCCGATTGAGATATCGATCTCTCGATACCGGGATCAACAGGGTTACGTGGGCGTGGCGCTGGTACGCGACATCAGCGCGCGCAAGCAATCCGAGGACGAACTACGGATCGCCAAGGAGATGGCCGAGGCGACCAGTCGCACAAAGAGCGAGTTTCTGGCCAATATGAGCCACGAAATTCGCACGCCGATGACCGCCATTCTGGGCTTCACCGATGTGCTGCTCGAACACGACAAACTCGACAACATGTCGCCGGGGAGGATCGAGGCCGCCAAGACGATCAAACGCAACGGCGAATACCTGCTGCAACTCGTCAACGACATCCTCGACCTGTCCAAGATCGAGGCGGGCAAGATGAGGGTCGAGTGGGTTCGCTGCTCGCCGTGTCGGATCGTCGCCGAGGTAACCTCGCTGGCACGGGTGCGCGCGGACGCGAAGGGATTGCCGTTAAACTTCGAGTACATTGGGGCGATCCCCGAGACGATCCAGACTGACCCGACGCGCCTGCGACAAATCCTCATCAATGTGATCAGTAATGCGATCAAGTTCACCGAGGTCGGCAGTGTACGATTGGTGACACAGTTCATGGAGGGACCAAGGAGCCAAGGGGCCGAGGGGGCAAGGGATCAAGAGTGGCACGGTCGCCTCGGCCGTGAAGAGGGAGCGGAGAACACGGCTGACACAGCCACGCCACGAGGCAAGTTCCTTGACCCCTTGGGCCCTCGGTCCCTTGGCCCCTTCCTCCAGTTCGACGTCATCGACACGGGGCTCGGCATGACCGAGGAGCAGGTTGCCAGACTGTTTCAGCCGTTCATGCAGGCCGACGCCTCGACGACGCGCAGGTTCGGCGGCACGGGGCTGGGCCTGGTGATCAGCAAGCGATTGGCGGCATTGCTCGGCGGCGACATAGTCGTGGTCGAGACGCAGAAGGGCGTCGGGACGCGCATCCGCGTGACCGTGGCCACCGGGCCGCTCAAGGGCGTGAAGATGATCGAAGACCCGCTTTCCGCCACCGTGCTTGCGCCCGACAAGACCAAGACCACGACGAGCACCGACCTGGAGATCCTGGTCGGCTACCGCATTTTGTTAGCGGAAGACGGTCCGGATAACCAGCGTCTCATCGCTCATGTGCTAAGGAAGTCGGGTGCGGACGTCACTATTATCGAGAATGGGAAACTCGCCGTCGACGCAGCCCTTGCGGCGTGGGATGAGGGGAAACCGTTCGATTTGATCCTGATGGACATGCAGATGCCGGTCATGGACGGTTACCAAGCAACTAACTTGCTTCGCCAGAAGGGGTATACCGGTTCGATCATCGCTCTGACCGCCCACGCGATGGCGAGCGATCGCGAGAAGTGCATCAACGCCGGTTGCAACGACTACGCCACCAAGCCGATCAACCGGAAGCAACTGATCACGATGATCCGGCGGTACATCGACGCCGCCGTTGCGGTGGGAACGTCAGCGCAAGCCTGAATCCGGGGACAGAATCCTGGCTCTCCGAGACCGTTTCAGCCGGGACGGTTCCACACTACCTGGCGGCCGACCCCCGTGTCGGCCGTAGAGTACGGGAAAACAGCCGCTCACGGGATCGGCCGACTCGCGGGTCGGCCGCTACATGACTTTTGCGGCGGACTGGTAGTGGTGGTACGCATCCAGCTATCAAGTCGGCTGGGGTAGCAACTCGTCGCGTGATTGCTCGAACACTTCAGCCGCGCGCTCGTAGTCTTCGGGGCGACCGATGTCCAGCCAGATACCTTCGAAGCGGTATACCTGAGCGCGGAGGGTGCCCCGCAAAACCTCCTCCATCAACGTATCGAAGCCGTAATGCTCGTTTGGCGGCACGATGTCCCAGAGTTCCGGGGAGAACACGTATACGCCCATGCTGGCCCAATAGTGCAACGACGGCTTTTCGCGGAATCCCATGATGCTGTTGTCCGACCCCAGCTCGAGGACACCCAGTGAGACCGGGACCGTGCACTGGTAAACGCCGACCGTCAGTTGGACGTCGGCTTGCAAATGGTGTTGATACAGGTCGGCGTAATTAATGTTAGTCAGCAGGTCGCCGTTCATTACCAGGAAGGGCACATCGGGCCGGGGCATGCGGCGTACGGGACCGATTGTGCCCAGCGGCTTATCCTCGAACACGTACTTGATGTCAACGCCCCACTTGCTCCCGTCGCCGAGGACGGCCTGCAACAAGTGTCCCAGATGACTGACGGAAATGTACAGATTCTCAAAGCCGCGGTTTTTCAGTTGGCGAATCACGATTTCGATGACAGGCATTTCGCCGATGGGCATCAACGGCTTGGGCAAAATCGTGGTGAACGGCCGCAGGCGCGCCCCCCGCCCCCCGGCCTGGATCATTGTCGGTATCATATGGCGTATTCCTCGGGCCGGTATTGGTCAAGATGATCCGATACGAAGGCGGCCGTCCGACGCAAACCTTCCTTAAAATCGACACGCGGAGACCAACCCATCAGCTGCTTCGCGCGGTCCCAGCCGCAGATCAAGAGGCCCACTTCACTTTTAGCCGGGCGGACGCGCGTATGCTCCGTGACGATCGGCACCGTCCGGTCGACGATCTCCATGGCCAGTGCGGCGAGGTCGCGTATGGAAATGCTTTCGTTGGAGCCGACGTTGACGAGTTGTCCGACGGTATCGTCGGAGCAAGCCGCGGCCACGAATCCGTCAACCGTGTTCTCCACGTAGTTGAAGTCCCGGATAGGTTCGAGTGAACCCAGCCGTAACGACTCCCGCCCGGTCAGAAGCTGGCTGAGGATAGTGGGGATCACGGCGCGGGCGGACTGACGCGGGCCGAAGGTGTTAAACGGCCGCAGCGTGACCACTGGAAGCCCAAAGCTCAGATGATAGCTCTCGGCGATCTTGTCCGCGGCGATCTTGCTCGCCGAGTACGGCGACTGTCCTTGCAGCGGATGATCCTCGTCGATGGGCTGGTAGCGGGCGGTGCCGTAGGCCTCGCTCGTGGAGGTGTGGATGATGCGTTCCACGCCCTCGTCCAGGCAGGCTTGGAGCGTATTCAGGGTTCCCATCGCGTTAATCTGAAGATATGAAGCCGGTGCGGCGTACGAGTACGGAATGCCGATCAGCGCGGCGAGATGAAACACCGCGTTACGGTCCTTCAGCGCGCGTCGCATGAAGTAGGGGTCGCGGACATCGCCCGAGATCACTTCAATCTCGCGCAGGACGGACGGCTCGACATAATCCAGATTGCCGCGACCGGAGCGGGAATCATAGTGAAGCATCGCGCGGACCGTACAGCCTTCGCGGACCAACCGTTCAGCCAGGTGCGAGCCGATGAACCCGCCGGCCCCCGTTACAAGAACTTTGGCTCCATTCAGATCCATAATTTAGCCCTCGTTTTCAATTGCGGTCCCGCTCCACGCGCTCCCGCCACATGTCTTGCAGGCTTTGGTACGTACTGATTGTCTGGACGCGATCGCCCGGCAAGAACTCGAGCAAGCTGCAATTGTCTCCGACAACATTGGAGGGTGCCCGGTCAGAGCTTTGAAACCGCGGGCGCGTGGGAACGGCGGCCGCATCGACCAGCTCGCGGGCCAGCGTGGCAACGCTCGCGCCATTCCCGGAGCACACATTCAACGGTGTACGCCCGGGGTCTTTCGGAAGCGTTTCCGCCAAGAGGCGAAGAACACGTGAGATGTCCCGCACGTCCAGGAAATCGCGGACGCTGTCCGGGTCGTATACCAGGAACTCATCCTGGCCGGCACGCCAAGCGGCGTACAGACGTTCCACCAGTGCCCCGCCGACCAGTGTGTCGGCCTGTCGGGGACCCAGCGTATTGAAAAGCCGCACACGTAGAAGGTCCAGGTCGTGCTCCGCGGCCAGGCGGCGCGCGAGTGATGACTGCTCAAGCTTGGAGCGTCCATACGCCGTGGTCGGGGTACCGCTCTCAACCTCCGGGCAGGTAGTCCCGTCGTTGGGCGGCGAACCCAACTCGGAAGCCGACCCGAGAATCAGGACGCGTGCCGCGGGCGCGCCTCGGACCACCGCCCGCAACAACGTCGCCGTTGAGCGGACATGCGCGGCCCGCAACTTCTCCTCGGAATCGCTGCCCACCAAGCCGGCGGCGTGGATGATCAACTCCGGGCAGAACTCGGCGACCACCCGGTCGGCCACCGCCTGCTCGCCAAAGTCCTCGTCTGGCGATTGTCGGCGGTCAATCAACGCTACTCGCGCGTTCGCACGTGCGTACTCGGAAGCCAGGTGGCTGCCGAGAAAGCCGGCCCCGCCGAGGATCAGAACGGTTCGATATGTCAACCACTCCTCCCTTTATCGTCGCGGCTGTTGGGTCCGAATTCATGAAGGCCCGATTGCTCGCATGTGCCGATGATGACTACGGCGGATGAGTTTAGCAGGTTTCCGTCCCGGTTGACAACCGCACTTCGGGTAAGTCCTCGGACGGGGGTGCATGACAGGATCGGCGGGTTGAAATGCGCCGGCGGAATGCAGGCGCATCGGATGACGAGGCGGCGTTGAGCTTCCGAGTTGGCCGGCGCCAACACCTCGGGAAACGATAGCCCCAACCAGCCAAACTCCGTTTCGGAATACGCGGATCGCAGCCCTAAAAGGGCAAAAGTCACTAGCCGGGGGCGTCAGCCCTTGTTGTTCTACACATCTCGGATTGATCTTGGCGAGTTGCTGAGGGTTGGATAGTAAGGGGGGGGATCGCGAGGCAAGGAGGCTTCGGCGGGATAGTCAAAGGAGTGGCTTGATGCTCGCGGCATGGGTGCGGGAAGAAATGGCGACGGCGGAACTGGATGACAAGCGATTGAACCAGCGGCTGGCTCGAATCCTCTCGGATGTGGGCGAACCGCCCCAACCGCCGTGACCCGCCCGGACCTCAAACGCTCTGGCTTGGCCTCCAACGCACGCGGGACCTGGCCTGGGCCTGGGAAAGCTTCGGCCCCGGAGCCGCGCCATGACTTGTGTAGAACAACAAGGGCTGACGCCCCCGGCTATTGGCTGCCGCCCCTCACGGGGCTGCAACGTTAAACATGTACCTTCGTAGTTTCTTAGGAGGAGCGCAGCGACGAGGAATCTGGCCCCGTACCGTCAACGACAGCGACGTCCAGGGCGGCTGGGCAACCGGCAGCAACGTCATGGACCTCGACCCGGTATTCGTCTACACGAATAAGTGGAATGCCGATGTTCACGTGCAGCCCGTATCGCCGTGCATTGATGCGGGCAACAGCGATTACATCCCAACCGACCTCGGTGATCTCGACCACGATGGTGACACGTCCGAGCAGATCCCGTTCGACCTCGATGGCCGCGAGCGGGTGATTGACGGTGATGAAGACGGCACCGCCACGGTGGATATGGGGGCGTACGAGTATTTACGTGATCCCAATGCCCTGACGTACATCCTGGCCGTGGAGATCGCGGGGGCGAACGGCCGTGTTACCGGCCCGGGCATCGATTGCCCCGGCGTCTGCGCTGGAGAGTACTACGCCGGCAGCGAGCTCAGGATATACGCCGAGTCATCGACGCAGGCGCTGTTCGACCAACCCGTCGCCGGACGACACGCCCCCCGGCGCGGCTGGGCATAACTGTTGCTGTAACAAGGTGGCGCCGGCCTCCGGGTCCGGCGCACCTTCGAGAAGCACACGAAAACGTCGGACTCGAAAGTCCGACGTTTTCTACATGGATTAGGCGTTCGGGAACTTTGTACGGCAGAGTGTCAATCACTCAGCCAGCGGTCCAGGTTCTCTCTGACAAAGGAATCGTCGTTCATGGTGGGATAGGCGCGGCAAATCCGGTCCAGTTCCTCCTTCTGGCCCGGCGAAAGCTCCTGGTTGGAATCCAGGCACCATCTCCCTTGCATGAGCCCCTGGCGCCTCAAGAGTTCGTTTATCCCCGGAATGCAGCCGACGAAATCGTTGGCCGAGTCGAAACCGGCGGCGTTGGCATCGGTCACCTGGCCGGCCAGTGTCAGCATCTCCGCGGGTACCGGTGTATTCTTCTCGGTTATCGAATGAATCTCCTCGAGCAACTCAACCGCTGTCTTCGTCCAGAAGGCCCAGTGTCCGAGTAATCCCCCCACGATCCGAGCCGACTTCATTCCAGAGGTGGTTTCGAACCTGTACTGACAGAGCAGGTCCAGGACGATGTTGTCATCATTACCCGTGTAAAGCGCGATGTCGCCCGCCCGCCCGGCTTCGCAGACGGCACGCACCACGTCGAGTGTCTGGTAGCGGTTAAACGCCGCGATCTTGATGGCCAGCACGTTTTCGATTTCCACGAATCCCCGCCAGAACTCGTACGAAAGCAGCCGGCCGCCCGCTTTCGGCTGAAGGTAAAACCCGAAGAGCGGGATTACGTCGGCAACCTCGCGGCAATGCGCCAGCAGCGCGGGATTGTCCTCGTCGCGCAGGGCGGAGAGGTTTAGAAGGCCGGCGTGATAGCCGTTGTCCCGCGCTAGCGTTGCTTCCTTGACCGCCTGTTCGGTCTTGCCGCAAACGCCGGCGACCTTCAGAATTTCGCGCCCCGTTTGTTTGCAAAAAGCGTCGATCGTTTCCGAGGCCAGCGCGAGTACGGGTTCATACAGACCGATTTTCGGCTCGCGGATTTCGAACTGCGTCGTGTGTACGCCGACGGCGACACCCCCAACCCCCGCGTCGAGATAGTAGCATGTCAAAGCGCGCTGATGCCGAACGTCGAATTTCCGGTTGGAGGTCAGGGCCAGCGGATGGGCCGGGATAGCGACGCCGCGCTTGACGTTTTCCAGAATGCCGGCGGGGATGTCCTTGATTGTCATGTCTAGTATTGGCCTCCCGTTTCTTCAAAATGAGTCGGCTTATCCAGCGAGCGTCCGCCGGCCAGGAGCCAGTGCGCCTGCCAGTGTATCAGCTTTTCCAGCGACACTGTCGGCGGTCCGAAGACCTTCGTGGCCTTGGCCGAATTGCTCAGAAGAGCCGCGTCGCCTTCCGTGCCCGTGAACTCGGCCTTCTTGCCCATGATCTCGGCGAATTGCTCGGCAACCGCGCGAATGGACACGACTTCCGGCCTGGTCACGTTCCAGATCGCCGGCGGCGACGCGCAATGTTCGAGCGCCAGCAGCGTTTGATTATTCACATCCCCCTGCCAGATCGTATTGAAATACCCCATCGTAAGGTCCACGGGCTTACCTTCCAGGACCAGCTCGCCGATGTCGTACAGGACGCCGTAGCGAAGGTCCACGGCGTAGTTCAGGCGAATCAGACTTACCGGGGTACTGTTGGCCTTGCTGTAATACTCGAATACCCTCTCCCGCCCCAGACAGGACTGCGCATATTCACCGATCGGTCCGGGCTCGTCGGTTTCGACACACCCGCCGGTTGCGGCGCCCACCATCGGGTATACGCAGCCGGTGGAAAAGGCGACGATGCGGCTGTCGGTGAAATGCCGTGCGGCATTAGCCGGGGCAACGACGTTGATCATCCAGGTGAGTTCCTGGTTGCCCTGCGTACCGAACTTTCTCCCGACCAGGTATATCACGTTTTTTACGCGGGGTAGGCCCGCTACCTCGGCCGGATTCAGCAGGTCGCACGCAATGAACTCGACACCCGCGTTCTCAAGGAATGTCCTGGACCCCTCTTCCGGGAAGAGGTCGACACCGATCAGCTTCTTTTCCACCCCCGCCTCTTTGATGGCTCTCAGGGCGGTCAACGCCAAGTCGGGACCAATCTTGCCGGCGACACCCAGGAGCATTATGTCGCCGTCGAGGCGTTTCATCATCGTGACGAGCGCGGGCGACGGCCTTGACAGGAGTTCCGCCAAATCGTTTTCATTCGCGACAACTCCAGGCATTTTCGCTCTTTCTTCGGACATGTTTCCTTCCCAATAAGTAAGGTGGGCATTGCCCATCATTTCCTTCTGTCACATCCATACTATCGTGTGGCACAGCCGCCCTCGGCCGCGTTCTTCTGGGTCCGTGATACTACCGGCGGACTTCAGCGCGGGCCCTGTAGCATCCGACGCCCCTGTCGGACGTCGGATGACGAAAGATTTCCACATTCGACGTCCGACAGGGGCGTCGGACGCTACGTTTCCCGGCATACACAGCGCACTCCAAAACAGTCATGCTTTCGTTCTTCTCGGGCGAAACGGCCGAGCCACCTATATCACCGCTACAAAAAGTAACCCGCTACCTTTCGCACGCCGCTAATGACGTCGGCGATCTCACGGTCCTCGAAAGTCGGCGCGAGAGGAATGTAGACCAGCCGCCGCGCAAGGCTCTCCGTCGCGGGGCACATCCCATGATGGTAACTTATCTTGCCGCGATAATGCGGACACGTGAACGGGCAGCCCTCCGGCGTCGCCGTGCTCATGTTGAGCACCTGCGGATACGCATCGTAAATCGCGCCGCCATACATCTGACTTGAGTCGATGTTCTCGGCGTTCAGCGCGTTGACAAACGCCGCGGCCGTTTCACCTGTTGGAGCAAAGAAGATCACGCTCGTGCCGATATCCTCCGCGCCGTCCGGCACGCGTCTGAACGCGAGGCCGTCGATCGAGCTTATTCCCGCGAGAATCTCCTGCTTGGCCCGTTTCATTTTCGCCAGCATGCCTTCGAGCTTTTCGAGTTGCACGCCCGCCACGGCGCCGGCAAGCTCGCTCATCCGGTAGTTCTCACCGAGCAGCGGCGATCCGCCCTCGAACTCGCGCAAATTGCCGTGATCGTGGCAGCGGACGGCTCTGTGGAACAAGTCGCGATCGTCGGTCACGACGCAGCCGCCCTCGCCGGCGGTTATCAGCTTGTTCATCTGGAGGCTGAATACTCCCATTCGCCCCAGCGTACCGAGCTTTCGCCCCTTGTATGTGGCGCCGAACGACTGGGCACAATCCTCGAGCACCGCGACGCCCGCGCGCTCCGCGACGGACAGAACAGTGTCCATGTCGCAGGCCACGCCTTGCAAATGAACCGCCATGATCGCCTTGGTCCGCGGCGAGATTTTGGCGCTTAGGTCGTCAACGTCGATATTGAGCGAATCATCGACCTCGACAAAGACGGGCACCGCCCTGGCGGCCACGACCGCGCTGACGCAGGCGATGAACGTGTAGGCCGGGACGATCACCTCGTCACCGGGACCGACGCCGAGCGCGACGAGCGAGACTTTCAACGCCGCCGTGCACGAACTGACGCCGAGCGCGTGATTGACTCCAAGATAGTCCTCGAGCGCCCGCTCGAACCGCGACACCGTGTTCAGCATGTCGGGTCCGTAATACCTGAACGGAGATTTGTGCTCGATGACCTCGAGCACGGCCCGTTTCTCTTCCTCTCCCATGACCAGGGCGCCGGGGTACGGCGGCGGCAGGGGCTCGTCGCGTACGGGTTTACCACCTTCGATTGCAAGCTTTTCAGCCATAGTCAACTTCCCGCATCAATGTCAAAGAGCCTGGCGGTATTCAGGCCCAGGATCATTCTCTTCTCGGATTCGCTTATGTCGGCATAAACGATCTTTCCCACCTGCGGCGTCGGCGACAGGAACGGCACGTCCGAGCCGTAGAGCACTTTTTCCGCCCCGACCTCGGCGACCATCATCTCGATAACGCCTGGGTAGAGTCGAGAAGACGCTGTGTCAAGATAGACATTCGGGCAAGCCCTTGCCACCTCGATCGCCTCGAGAACGCCGTCGTATTCGCCGCCGGAGTGCCCGAGTATGATCTTCGCGCTTGGGTAATCCGTTGCGATCTTCTCAAACAGCGAGGGAACGCAGCAGTCGAGAAGCGGATCGGTATACCTCAAGCTGTTCCAGGTGTGTATGAGCACGGGCACGTTTCGTTCTGACGCAAACTCCCACGCGGGATCATATCGAGGGTCTTGGGGAGAGACCTGGTCGCAATAAGGGTGGATTTTAATACCATTGAACCCCAACTCATCGAAGCAGCGTGACAGCTCGCTTTCGATCTGCTCCGGATAATTCGCATTGACCCGGGCGTAGCCGACAAATCGTCCAGGCCATGCGGTCAACGCCTCGTTGATAATGTCGTTGCCAAACGGAAAGACACTGCTGAACGTGCTGACCGCGACCGTGTCGATCCCGACGCGATCCAGAACGGCGATGTATTCGCGTGCATCGGCGCCGGGAATATGAAAGCCGGCTTCCGTTCCGAAATGCCCGTGGCAATCGAAAATGAAAGCGTCTCGAAACGGCTTTCCCTCGTTCGCCGTTTTTAAGAAGTAATCCATCATTTGCTCCTGCTGTGTAGTCTCAAAAATAACAAATCGTATGAAAGCCTCGCATAACGAGAAACACGCTTGAATGCGGAACTCCGGGCGGGCTGAAGCCCGCGGCTCTTCATCTGGATACGAGGCATTATTTTTAAGACACTGCGATACACTACACTACTGTATTACGACATACTCGCCTTCTGTCGAGAATTCGCACTCATCGCCGTTGACTGTCACGTTTTTCACGCCGGGGGCATACATCCGCATCCCGGAAACATCGTCGTCAGTCATTATTTCGAGGACGGGCGTCTGTCCGGTTTCCGTCACGATCGCGAATTCAATCGCCTCCACGGGCGCCGGTGCCGAGAAAAGCGCCTTGCCGTCGTGCGCGAGCGACTTGGCGTCAATCAGAAGGTAGCCGGCCGTCGGGGCGCCCGCGTCGCGGATATGCGCGAAGGCGCCGTGAAAGCTATATTCGCCGAACGAGACCGGTTTGTCCTGATAGCCGGTCTCCAGAAGAATATCCTTTCGTCCCAGGACGGCGAGCTCGTAGCCGACATTACCCCGATGTACTCGGTCGGTCTCGTCCGCCACCAAGCGCGTGACGCCGATCTCGGGCGCCGTCTTTCCCTTGTAGGGTAACAGCAGAGTCTGGTATTGCACGAACGCCAACCCTTCCTGGTGCAACGACACATAGTCGGCATCCACCATGCCGGACGCGGGCGTGCCGACCGGGCCGCTGTTTACTCTGATCTCCACCTGGTCGGAATTGAGCGGCACGAGCGCCACGTTCGCATCGGAATTCGACGTGTCGATCCGCTTTGTCTTCCGGTCGATCCTGAGGTCGGTGGGCTGGAAATGCGCCAGCCAATCGAACTCGTGATACCCGGTCGTCTGGAAGCTGGTTCCGTAATAGCTCGGCCCCGGGAGAAAGTCGGTGATGATCCAGTAGTCCGGCTTGACGAAGACAACCCGGCGATTGTGCAGGACGCCGATCCAGCGATACCCGTCGCTCGTGGCGTCCGCGAAATCGTATCCGTCTCCGGTCCACCAGCGATTCAGCCGGTTGTCAACGCACTTGCGCATGCTCCGCGAGTCAACCATGACCGTGTTGTGTGCGATGGTCTGCTTGTACCAGCGCTTTGAGATGTCCGCCTCGTACGCGCCGGATCGGCCGCACTCGGTCACGATCGGCCGCCCGTGGGCCCAGATATTGAACGAGCCGAAATCCGGGTGCGAATGCCAGGCCTCGTCGCGCCCGTAGTCGAAGAACATATAGAGCGCGTCCGTGTCCCAGGACTGGCGCATCACCGCCCAGCCCGTATCGGGGAGGAGCACCGAGGTATACGCCGGGATTTCCGCCTTGACCTTCTCGTATGCGTCGAGCGCCTCGGCGGTGTTCTCGAACTCCTCTTCAGCCGTCCGCCGTAGTTCGTCAGGGTATTGCTCGGCGAAGTGTTTCAGCGTCGGCTCGGCAAACTCAAGCGCGCCTTTTATGATCGTTCCCTTGACCAGGCAGCCGTTTGGTCCAATCCCGCCATCGCCGCTCGGCGGGTAGTTCCCGGTCGGCGGCAGTATCTTGACCGCCCAGAGATACATGCTTTCCCATTTCCCGAGGAACTCGTCCGGGACGTGCATTCCGGCCGACCGCGCGAGCCTGACCGCGTTGCGATACTGGTTTATCACGCCGGTTGCATAGTTGGCGGAGCTTTCATGGTGCGTGCCGTCGTTTAATGTTTCCGCGGTCATATGCTCCTGATCCAGCTTCCAGGCGTGTTCGCGCCACGGGCGGGCTTTCTTGAACGCCGGGAAACATATTCCAATCTTCATCAAGCCCTCGCACTGCGCGGTCTGCCAGTTGCTGGGCATAAAGACATCGTTGCAGAGGTGGAGGAACCTCGCATGTTCAAAAACTGACTTGTAGACATTGAAGACTTTGTCCCGGTCGAGGCCCTGTTCAACGGCCTGGACGAGCCAGCGCTCACTTTCACACAGGCTGCGCGCCGGGCCGGACGCGGCCAGGGTGCGCCAGTACGGCATCCAGATGAAGCTAATATACATCTTCGGGCGTTGCGCCGGCGGCCGGTACGTGACGTACCAATGATCGAACATTTCAAGCCAGGCCTCGGCGTACTTGATGTCGTTTGTATGCAGATAAGCGCGTTCGAGATAGCCATTCAACCCCCAGAGCGAATACTTCATCCCCGGCACGCACGCCGGAAACAGCGGATCGCTCATTATCGCGTCCGCCTCTTTCACCGCGGCCTCGCCCGCCTCCTTTGAAACCCGGCGGGCCTTGAGCTGATTCAGCCGCGGACGATTCGCCTGATATGATAGATATTCATCAACCGCTCCGGGCACATCGCCCGCGGCGAGAGCCGCCTTGAGCTGCTCAAGCCCCGGATGATCCAGGTAGAGCGAGTTGAAGAACTCCTCGTCCGACATGAGCGGAAGCGTCGGCGTGTACCCGTATTTCTCCCTCCATTTCCTGACGAATTCGTTTGTAAAGCGATACTTGCTGAAGAGCTTGACGTCCATGTTCCAGTCGGAATCGAGTTCGATCAGCGGCTCGTTCACATAAGTCACATCCTTCGGCTCGAAGGGCGACATCGCCTGCGGCGGAACGGGAATCTGGTGGCCGTCGGCATAGGCCATCGTATAGTGGATGTCGGCCTCGGAGTAACCTCCGGCCGGCGGCGTATCGGTCTTCGGCGACGACGCGCAGCCACAGAAAAGAAGGGACGACATACATGCCATTACAATGCAGCGAGTCATTACGGTCTCCCATTATCGACTACGATTCGAGTATTATTGTGCAACAGACGCACGCTGCCCGCCGAGCCGCGCGCCATCCAATAGGTTACGCAGATTCCCGCCCGCGATCATCGCCTGCTCGTTCTCCGATATCCCGGCGTATTTCACCGCCATTACGGACGGCCCCATTTTGAAGTGCGGGGCGGCGGTTCCGAACAGCAACCGCTTTGCACCGAACTTCGCGCAGACGTCCTCGATCCCACCATGTAACTGGAAAAGAGAGGTCTCTATGTACACGGTCGATGTTTCGGCCAGTAGCGCGTAGACCTGTCGGCTAAGCCGGAACGGCACGCCGGTCAGCACGATGTCCAGCTTTGGGTACGTGCTCGCAAGCGAATAGACCTGGCTCCAGTCGGTTTGTTCGAAGTCAACGAACAGGGGGATGGCGGCCTTCTCCAGAGCCTCCAAGAGGCCGCCGGCGGACCACCGCGAAAGCGTCCAGTTATGTGTTTTCGGAAAGACTCTGGCCGCGCGCACGCCGCTTGCTCTCATTTCGTCGACCAAATCCCCGGCGGGAGGCATCTCCCCCGTGTGATGCGGGAGCAGTATCCAGCAGGGATGCAGGTTGCCGTGTTCGCTGGTCTCTTCCAGTATTTTCCGGTTTCCAACGGTCGGATTGTATTCCTTGGATAAGGCGTGATAGACCAATGCCTCGTCCATGCTCGCCCGTTCCATGAAACCGCTCAACTCATTTGCGGTCTCGATGCTATCCGGCATCGGCACGGAAAGCTTGCCCAGGCAGCAGTTGGAATCGAAGAACTTCATCGGATCACCTATCCTCGCATCGCCTATGAATTCTCAACAACGTCCAGACTGTAGCGGGCGCGCCCCCGGGCGGCCGGGCGGCCCATCCCGCGGCCCAGAGGTCGGCGCTGCCCCCGGCGGCGGGGCGGTGCAGCACCGCCCAACGCCCGTCGAAACGCTGGGGGAACAGCACCGCATCTTTGTTGTT
>JAUWNI010000164.1 GCA_030612705.1 Phycisphaerae bacterium
ACTCCCTTTAGAGCGGTTCTCACGAGTCTGTAATGACCCGCGCCCCGCGCGGCCGACATAGGCCATCGAGAGGTGTTCAGCTACCTACATCGGCCACGGGGGGCCGACGCTACCCGCAAGTGATGCACACACGTTAACAGCCGTCGGCGTCGATTTGACATCGCACGATAAATGCCGATGATTTTACGCTAATACACTTGTGTGGCGTCCGTGCGGACGTTGACGCCGCCGGCCGGCAAAAGCATTGGGGTAGTAGCATGTTCAAAATCCTGGACACCAGGCAATTGGCTTCCGACGTGAAATGGTTCCGCATCGACGCCCCCCTGGTCGCAAAACATCGCCAGCCCGGGCAGTTCGTTATCCTGCGGCTGAGCGAGACCGGCGAGCGCATCCCACTCACGATCGCCCACTCCGACGCGAAGCAGGGCACCATCGAGCTGATCGTCAAGGCCATCGGCAAAACCACGATCATGCTCTGCAAAAAGGAAAAGGGCGACACGATCAGCGACGTCATGGGCCCACTCGGCAAACCCACCGAGATCGAGAAGGTCGGACACGCCGTCCTCGTCGGGGGTGGGGTCGGCACCGCGGTCATCTACCCGCTCGCCCGTGCCCTTAAGGAGATGGGGAACTACGTCTCGTCGATCACCGGCGGCCGAACGAAAGACCTGGTCGTGTTGGAGAAGGAGCTGGGCGACATCTCCGATGTCGTCCACGCCACCACCGACGACGGCAGCCACGGCTTCAAGGGCACCGTCGCGGACAAGCTCAAGGAACTGATGGAAGACAAAGAGCGGCCGATCGGCGCGATCTACTGCGCCGGCCCGGTCCCGATGATGCGGGCCATCGCCGAACTCACCCGCCCGTCCGGCATCAGGACTATCGTCTCGCTCAACCCGATCATGGTGGACGGTACGGGGATGTGCGGCGGCTGCCGCGTGACGGTCGGCGGCAAGACACAGTTTGCCTGTGTGGACGGCCCCGAGTTCGACGGTCACGAGGTCGATTTCGCCGAGCTATGGGACCGCCTCTCGGCCTATCACAAGCAAGAGAAGATCGCGCTGGACCACATGGATCACGAGTGCAAGAACGCCGGGAACTAGTGCTTTGTCACACAACGAGTTGCGGGGGGCCGACGCTACAACCCGAAAACCAAAACGTGACGGAGCACCAAGTACCGACGAAGTAAGTATGATGGACAGAATCAGAGCCCTGAGCAGCAGCGAGGGCAAAAAGGACGCAAAAAACGCGAGAGTATCCCAATGCCACTAACGCCCAAAGAGCGAATGCAAATCCAACGGCATGATATGCCGGAGCGTGAACCCAACGTGCGCAACCGCGACTTCGACGAGGTGAACATCGGTTTCTCGGAAGATGCAGCCATTCTCGAAGCCGCCCGCTGCCTGCAATGTAAGGACAGCAAGTGTGTTGAGGGCTGCCCGGTCGAGATCGACATCCCGGCCTTCCTCAAGGCCATCGAGGAGAAAGACCTGCACAAGGCCGCCGAGATCCTCCTCTCGTCCAACGCGCTGCCCGGCATCACCGGGCGCGTCTGCCCGCAGGAAGAGCAGTGCGAGCAGGTCTGCGTGCGCGGCAAGGGCAAGGGCGAGCCGGTCGCGGTGGGGCACCTCGAGCGTTTCATCGCCGACTGGGCCCGCGAGAATTACGACGTCAAGCAGATCATCCCGCCGCCGACCGGCTACAAGGTCGCGATCGTCGGCTCCGGACCGGCCGGCCTGACCGCCGCCGGCGACCTCGCCAAAATGGGCCACGAAGTCACCATCTTCGAGGCGTTGCACAAGCCCGGCGGCGTGCTGATCTACGGCATCCCCGAGTTCCGACTACCCAACAAAATCATCGAGTCCGATATCGACCGCCTGCGCCAGATGGGCGTCAAGATCATCTGCAACGCCGTCATCGGCCGCACGTATACCGTTGACGAGTTGATGCAAGAGGAGGGCTTCCACGCCGTCTTCGTCGTCATCGGTGCCGGTCTGCCGATCTTCATGAAAATCCCCGGCGAGAACCTCAAGGGCGTTTACTCCGCGAACGAGTACCTCACGCGCGTCAACCTGATGGGCGCCTACCAGTTTCCCGAGTGCGACACCCCGGTCATCGCCGGCAAGAACGTGGCGGTCATCGGCGGCGGAAACGTCGCGATGGACTCGGTGCGTACGTCCAAGCGGCTCGGCGCGGAAAACTCGACGCTGATTTATCGCCGCAGCCGCGTCGAGATGCCGGCTCGTAACGAAGAGATCAAGCACGCCGAGGAAGAGGGCATCATCTTCAAGCTGTTGTGCAACCCGGTCAGGATCCTGGGCACCGCCGACGGTTGGGTGAAGGGTCTCGAATGCATCGAGATGGAACTCGGCGAGCCGGACGATTCTGGTCGTCGCCGGCCGGTGCCGATCAAGGATTCCGAGTTCACGGTCGACTGCGACGTGATCGTCATGGCCCTGGGCGCGGGGGCCAATCCGCTGCTGCCGTCCACCACGCCCGATTTGAAGCTCAACCGCTGGGGCTACATCGAGGCCGACGAAGAGACGCTCATGACCAGTATGAAGGGCGTTTTCACCGGCGGCGACATCATGCGCGGTGCCGCCACCGTCATCCTGGCAATGGGCGACGGCAAGGCCGCCGCTAGGAGCATCGACAACTACCTCAAAAAAGAGGTCCCCGCGCCATCCAGGTAGCCGTCCAAGTTACATTTCCAGGGAGAACAAGGCTCTGCCTTGAATTTGTGTAAACGTATGTAGTGTCCGGGCCCCGACCGGACGTAGTATCATCGAGGCGTCTACGGCCGCCAGGGGCGTCGGCCGCTACAGGGAAACTGAAAACGCTCTAGTGCTCTGTTGCACGTGGAATGGTGGGAAATATGAAGGGTGGCCCACCTCTTTAGAGGTGGGGGACACGAATAGGACTTCGATTCTGGTCCCCCACGGCTAGAGCCATGGGCCACCCGACCATAGCCGCCTACGGCCGCGCGGGGCGCGGGCCGCTACACTGTGTCGAAACACGCACTAGGCACCTGATTACCTAACAGCGCGAATGGCTGATAGCTGAAAGCTTGTTGCAAACGGCTGAACTGTGACCTGGCGTTTATCGAAGGGGGTTTACGAACCGAGTGTAACCCGAGCACGCGAGCAAAATGGCCAAAGGAAAGTCCAAACGGCGTCGTGGCGGCAAGAGCCGTGACCAGGTTAAGGCTACACCCACGACGGCTGCATCAGGCTTGTCAACGGTTACATATGTGGGGGGGATCCTTCTGCTGGCGGTGTGCGTCATTTCGTCCACGATGCTCGCCCTGGAGCATCTTGGCGGGTTGAGTCTGCCGGGGTGTGGGGAGGGCAGCGCGTGCGCGGAGGCGGCGGCGAGCGTGTGGGGAAAAGTACCCTATATCAACTGGCCCGTGTCGTTTCTCGGGCTGGCATACTTTCTCGGACTGCTGGGCGTGTGGCTGAGCGCGCGGCGGGGGATCCCGGGGGGAGTGCATTATCTGGTGCGGTTCGGCGTGCTGATCTCGCTGGCGTTTATCGTGGTCATGATCGTCGGGGAGCACGTGTGCCAGTATTGCGTCGCTACGCACGTGGGCAATTTCGTGTTTTGGATCATCATCGAGCGGGCCGGCGGAGTGAAAGCCGGTTCGGTGCGAGCGCTGGCGACGTTGGCCGTGGTGTTTCTGGTCTGCTCCGGCGTTCTGGGCATGACGAACTGGCAACAGCGAAAGGCCGCGGAACTAAAAGCCGAGGAGGAGCTTGCAAGTTCAACAGAGGCGATCATTGCGGCAACGTCACAGCGCGTCGAGACGCCGGGAGAAGTAGCAGAACCGGTAGTCGAAGCGGCAGAATCGGTGGAGGAGCCGGCGCGGGCCGACGCGGCGACCGGCGGGTTCACCGGGCGGTATCGGCTCGGGCCGGAGAAAGCGGCAATTCGCGTCGTGATGGTGTCTGATTATCAGTGTACCGAGTGCCGACGGATCGAGAACGAAGTGGCTCGCTTGTTCCGGCAGCGGGACGATATGTCCGTCTCATTCAAGCACTTTCCAATGTGCAGCGACTGCAATCGGATTACAAAACGACGGGCGCACCCGAACGCGTGCTGGGCGGCGCGGGCGGCCGAGACGGCGGGCATCTTGAATGGCAATGACGCTTTTTGGGAGATGCACTTCTGGCTGTTTTCGCAACGAGGGTCGTTTACGCGAGAGCCGTTGCGGGCACAGTTGCGGAAGTTCGGCTACGAGATCGCCGAGTTCGAGCGGATCATGATGAGCGACGAAACCCTGGAACCTGTCAAGGCTGATATCGAGGAGGCGATCCGGCTGGGCATCTGGTTTACGCCGACGATATTCATTAACGGCGTGGAGCTGCGGGGTTGGGAAGCGACCAACGCGGTGGCACGGGCGGTGAGGCGGCTGGCGGCGACGAATCCGGTGCCGATGACCGCGGCACGGGATCATCCGCCGCCGGCGGTGGAGAAGCTTATCGGTGACTGGCGGGGCAGGCCGCTAAAGCGGATTCCGCCGGGGGTGGCGTTTCGGTCGCTGGGGCCGGAAGACGCAACGGCGCGGGTGGTGATGTTCGGAGACTATCTACAGAGCGGGACGGCCGAGACGGATGCGGTCATTCGCGCCGTGGTTGCCGAGCGCGGGGATGTGCGCTACGAGTATCGGCATTTTCCCTTCAACAAGGAGTGCAACCCGACGGTAAAACGTGAGACGGATTTTCCGCACTCGTGTCGGGCGGCGCGTGCCGGTGAGGCGGCCGGCCGACTCGCTGGTGCCGAGGGCTATTGGAAAATGCACGTGTGGCTGTTGGAGAATCAGGAGAGTTTTTCCGACGAGGCGCTGCGGGCGGCGGCGGGAGCGATGGGGATCGATTCGGCGGCACTGCTGGCGGAGATGGAAAAGCCCGCGACCGGGGCGGCAGTCAGCGAGGACACACGCGTCGGCGGGCGGGTTGATGCAACCAGCGTCCCGAGCCTGTACATCAACGGGCGGCGGGTGCCGCGTTGGAAGCTGGAGGGGGAGACCATTTTACCACAGATTATCGAGGAGGCGGCGAAGGAGTAATTTACCGAGTGCACGATTTCGTCATGCAACTGGTTGCAAGAGTTATTCAATCGTTCGCCGGTAGATCGTTGACGAGGCGGGTCGCGGCACGCTGGTAACGTTTGATGAATTCCTTGGGCGTCAGTTGCACCTCGGCGGCGAGCTTGTGGAGCATTTCGGGATCCTCCAAGTCGCTGCATTCGAGGCGAATTTGGTAGGCGCGGGCAACGCGGTAGATGTCCGAGCGGATGTTGACGGTTCGTACGCTGATGCGATTGGTCTTGGGATCGATCAGGTCGTGCAGGTCGATCGGGTGGAGATTTCCATTGACGATCGTGGCGAGCACGCCGGGCGCAACGTCGTCTTGCATAAGTAACTGAATGGCGAAATACCCGAGGCTGCGGCAATAGGCCATGTCGCGCGGGGTGGGGTCGGCGCAGCGGAGCTCGTAGCCGAGCTCGTGGTCGACCAGGGTGATTTTCTGGCCGCGCTCCCGGGCGCGGCGTTCGATCTCCGCCTTGATTATGCTTGCGAGGTTGACCTCGGAGAGGCGGGGGTGTCCGACCGCGTCGGTCGGGATCTTGTAGCCGAGCAAACGTTCGAGCTCTTCGAAGTCGCCGAGACGGTAGGTGAGCCCTTCGGCGATGATGGCCACGCCGTCGGGACGACCCATGACGCGTCGTTTGAGGATGGCGGCCTCGACTACGTCGGCGATGTGATGGAGTTTTGAGTTCGGCTCGAATTCCTCGGGGATCAGCGTCAGCGTGGCACCGGAGGCGAGGCCGATCGCTTGGGCGAGCCAGCCGGCGCTGCGCCCCATGGTTTCGCAAATGTACCAGCGGCCGGTGGTCTGCGAATCGCGCATGAGATTTTTGATGAGCTGCGTGCCGAGATAGCGGGCGGTGGGGAAGCCGAAGGTGGAGGCGTCCTGCGGCAACGGCAGATCGTTATCGATCGTCTTGGGTATGTGAACGAGACGTAGGTCGTCGTCGGTGGAATCACAGACGAAACGGGCACTCAGCGCGGTGTCGTCGCCGCCGATGGTCAGCAGGTGGGTGATTCCGAGGGCCCGGAGGTTTCGGACAACCTCGTTGATTTTTTTAGAGTCGGGGGCGACGAGGGTGTGATCCTGGCTGCGCGTGGCGTCCAGCAGGCTGGTTCTTGAAGTACGCAGGATCGAGCCGCCCTCGAAGTGAATGCGGGCGACATTGGGCGTTTCTAGCGGGATAGTGTGCAGGTTGCGGAAAAACTCGTCACAAGCCAGCCAGCGAAAGCCATCGTAAAAGCCGATGACCTCGAACCCGCGGTTGTTTGCTTCGATGGTGGCGGCACCGATGACGGCGTTGATGCCTGGCGCGGGGCCGCCGCCGACTATGATTCCGAGCCGTTTATCATTCATCAGGTAGCTACGCCTCCATACGTAGTATCTTTCTAACTGTTTTTATTCCAGTTAGTTAGATACCTGAATGTCTGTTTGGCCGCTGCAAAAGTCGGCACCGACCACAGACTGTAGCGGCCGACCCCCGTGTCGGCCGTGGAACGCCGTTTTCATCCCGCGTCGAGCACGGAGACCCGACGCTACATGACTTTTGCGGCGGACTGATAGCGTACGGTCGCGAGCGTTCTCCGACAATGCGTCGCCTGCTGTTTTTCGCAGAGTACCGGACAATATCGGCGGCCAAATCCGAACCCGAAGCGCCAGCAAGGGCCCTGTAGCGTCCGCAAAAACTGTCATACACCCTGTATGTTGGGTGTGACTATTTCTGGTGGCAGAGCGAAGTCTTTGGAATGGCGCGAGCTGTGCCGATACACACGTGATTCGGGGTGGCACGGTCTGGCCTCGCCCGAACCAGTCCTCGTCCGTGGAAAGCCCGTCCCGGCGAGGACAGGCCGTGGTTTGCAACAGGGGCGTAACGTCGCGGCCGAGTAGCCACGGCCTGTCGTCGCGGCGACGTTTTCCGCCTGTCACGAGCCACCCAACGCGACGCCAGACCGTGCCACCCCGGTCGCCACCAAATATGGTCACACCTTGCATGTTTTTTCGCGGGCCTACAACTTGCTTGTGCGGGCATTTACATGTAAACTCCATGGCTCGGCCTTCTTTAGAATAGGATCGACAATGCCCAAGTTTAAGCCACACAAGGGATTGAAAAAGCGTGTCAGGATCACGGCCCGCGGGAAAGCAATCCGGAAGATGTCCTGCGGCGGCCACCTGATGAGTCATAAATCCGGCAGCCGTTGTCGGCGGCTGCGTCGCAGCGTTTTGCTGGTTGGCAAGACCGGCGAGAATGTCAAGAGAGCGCTCGGGCATAAGTAGCCCCGACGCTTGAGAAGGAGATTAGCAATGCCTCGCGTTCGTCCCGGTCATGCCACCCGTCGACGCCGCAGAAAGATCCTGCGAGCGGCCAAGGGCTACCGCGGCACCCGCAGCAAGCTGTTTAGAGTAGCCAAACAGGCGGTCATCAAGTCCGGCCAATACGCCTATCGCGACCGACGCGTTAAAAAACGCGAGTTTCGCGCACTGTGGATCACCCGCGTCAGCGCGGCGTGCGGCAGCCGTGGAATCACTTACAGCCATTTCATGGGCGGCCTGAAACTGGCCAACGTGTTCCTCAATCGCAAGATGCTAAGCGAGGTAGCGATCGCCGACGCGCCGGCCTTCGACAAGCTGGTCGAGCTGGCCCGGACAAACGAGCCCGGTACGGAATAGGCGTCGGGGAAACAGGAAAGGCAAAAAGACGACGGTAAAAAAGGGCGGCGTTCTGATTTTCTCCACTGAAAAATCAGAATGCCGCTTTTTCTAACCGGCCAGCCGCCCGGAGCCTGAGCGACAAGCAAGGAAGGTAACCAGAAAACGGTGACCGTCCCGATTCATCCATTCGTCTCATCACTTCACGCGAAGCTTTCTCACTGCGTGGGTGGCCCGTCGCTTTAGCGGCGGGGGACACGAATGGACGGTCGATTCGTGTCCCCCAAGGCTAAAGCCATGGGCCACCCGATCCAAGAGCCGCGGACTTCAGTCCGCGCGGATTCGCCACTCACGTCGCATATCCCTTCAGGTAGATACCTTGAGGGATATACCTAAATACAGGTGTATACCCGTATTCATGTCGGCCGAAATATATTGGCAGATGGGATGGACGCACCGCCGGGAACCAGGCACGTCTGTCGGCGGTAGTTGCCTGAGTTGGCGAGGTTCCAGGTCGTCGTGAGTGGCCGTGACGCCGCCGTGAAAGCGTCGCCGACATTCTCGAAAACGGGCTTTACATGGCCTAACAAATGCCGTACTATAAAAAGCCGATTCGCGTCCGCGAATGCCCCCCTA
>JAUWNI010000183.1 GCA_030612705.1 Phycisphaerae bacterium
CCGGTAACGTTCCCGCCCCCCCCCCGGGGGGCACTTATAATGGGCAAATATTGCGCCCCCCCCCGCCCCCCCGGGGGGGCGCACGCTACAGGGCCCGCGCCGAAGCCCGACGGCAGGGTGTAGGGTGCGTCTTGACGCACCAATTGAATGTGGATCCGGGGTTGGTGCGGCAAGCCGCACCCTACTGCTCCGAATCTTCCGACTCCTCCGATTCGGATTCCTCCGCTTCGCTTTCGGCGGCAGTCTCCTCGGCACGTTTCGTGGCTTTGAGCACCTCTTTCGCCGGCAGGATCAGCCCCGCCATCGTGCTTTCCATCTCAGAGACCTGGCTCAGTATTCCGAGCGGGTTGCCGCCGGCATCCTCGGTCTCCGGCATTTGCATTATCGTGAAGCCGACGAGCTTGCCACCCGTTGTGTACACGGCTAGTCCGAGTCCGCCGCCGCCGCTCGGTACGTATAGTTCGCGCGGCTTGCTGACAAATCCGGTCACGCGGGCCTCCTTGACCACCGTCACTCGATCGAAGTACTTGCCCATACGGGCCGGCATGAGCAGCCGTTGTCCGAGCCTGGGTTTGGCGGATTTGGCGAAATCGACGGCGGCAAAGGTTTTATCGCCGGGTTCCTTGATCTTCACCCAGGCTAGGTCGAGTTCCGTGTCGCGGGCGAGCAGCTCGGCCTCGAGCCCCTCGGTATCGTCGCCGACGAGCACCTTCAGGTCGGTCGGGATGGCGGACATTTCGCCCATCATGCCGCCCGCGAGGCGTCGCATCATGCCGACGAAGCCGCTGAGCTGCGTGTTCGAGACCAGCACCAGGCCGTTCGGCGCGATCATCACCCCGCCGATTTCCTGTTCGTTCTCCTGGTCACCCATGGGGCCGAACATCCCGCCCATCTTGACCTTGAGTACGAATTTGACGGTGACGAGCGTTGCCCCGCGATCTTTGACCAGTTTCTGATAGGCCGCCTCCAGCTCGTCCTCGGCCGAGGCGCTGTGGACCGTCAGCACCACGGCCAGTAGTGCGGCAAGAGCAAGTGTGTGGGTTCGGATTGTGGACATGGGGTTACCTCCGGTGTTAATGGATTGCGGCTATCGTCGTTGTTTTAATCGTCGCCTGTATCGACTTCGTCATCTTCCTCATTATGGTCGGCGGCTTCCTTGGCGCGCCGGGTGGCCTTGACGACCTCTTCGGCCGGCAAAATCAGCCCCCAGCCGCCGTACATGCCCCGCGAGCTTTCCAGCTCCTCGCGGTCGGGCGTCAGGCGGATGGGCACGCCGATCAGCTTGCCGCCGGCGTTATAGACCGGCAGCCCGAGAGAGCCGCCGACACCGCTGGGCACGTATAGCTTGCGCGGCTTCTCGGTGACGCCCCCGATGCGCCCCTCGCCCACAACGGCGATCCGGTCAAAGTACTTATCCATGCGTCTGACGCTGTAGATATAATCGCCGATCCTGGGCACGGCGGACTTGCGCAGGTCCACATACGCGAACTTCCTCTCGCCCGGGTCCTTGATCCGCAGCCACATCAGGTCGAGTTCCGAGTCGCGGGCGATCAGCTTCGCGTCGAGCCCCTCGGTATCGTCGCCGATCAGGACCTTGATATCCGTCGGCGTGGAGGTGCCCGAATCGCGGAAATACGCCGCAGGGCCGCCGAGTTCGGTTTTCGAGCACAGGACCAACCCGTCCGGCTCGATGACGACGGCGGTGGCCTCCTGCTCGTTGTCGCTCTCACCCCAACGGCTCTTGGTCTTGAGCACGAACTTGATCGTGACGATCGCCGGCGTCTTTTCGGCCAGCAGCTTTTGGAAGTCGGCTTCTTGGGGGGCTCGCGCTTGCGCTTGGAGCTTTGAGGCCGTGCAAAGTGGGATTGCGAGTGTCGCCAGCGCGGTTATAAAGATCGTCATGTTGCCACGATGCGTTTTGACCCCTCGCTTACGCTCGGGGCTCTGATGTATGGTCCCTCGCTTGCGCTCGGGGTTCTGATGCAGACTGCCTGACCGCATTGTGCTATTCCTCATCGTCGGGGTTTTTGTCGGTCTGTTCGTCCTCGTCGCTGGTTGTTGGCTTCCAATCCGGTTCGATGTACTGGAAGTACGTACGTACGCCGCGGAGCACGACGAAGACCACGCGTTCCGGCTGCTGCTCGGTAACGGCTTCCATCGCTTTACGGTAGCTCTTGATTCCGCGGATTTTACGGTCGCCGATGCGTTGGATCAGGTCACCCGCGCGGAGGCCGCCGAGGCTGGCCCAACCGGCGGACTCGACCGTTTGCACAAGAACGCCGCGGACGTTTTTGTCCCAGCGTCGCTCGTCGCGGTCGAAGAACGTGACCTCGCGGACGACCAACTCGAAATCGCGATTATTATCGCGGCGGGCTTCCTCCTGCCTCAGCCGCGTGCGCTCGAGCGGCAAAGTGATCTTTGCCTGCTCATCGCCGCGGAGTACGGTCAGCGTGGCCTGGCCGTCGATGTCCAACTTGCGAATAATGCGTTGGAAAAGGCCGGCGTCCTGCATCCCACGCGGCTTGAGCTTGTTGCCGTCGAGTTCGAGGATGATGTCGCCGACTTTCAGATCGCTGTCGGCGGCGAGGGTGCCGGGGTAGACGCGCGTGACGCGGAAACCGAGCAGGTCGGGGTGGCCGAGTTGCTTGGCGAGCTTTTTGACGATCGGCTGCGTCGCGACGCCGATCCACGCCTTGGCGACTTCGCGCGGGGGGTCTTCGTCCTTGTCCGGCTTGGGTTTCAGCAGCGTGATGTTGCTCTTGCCCTTTCGATCGAACCCGACCAGCAGGTATTCGGGCAACTCGTCGCGATCCATAATCTCTTCATAGTGATCGATGAACTCGTCGAGCTGATTGACCGGCTCACCGTCGATACTGCGGATCACGTCGCCGCGGGACAGGGCCGGCTCGGCCAGTTGGGCGGGGCTGCCAGAGCGGACGCCGCTGACCAGCACGCCATCGGTGCTTTCGAGGCGGCGGTTGCGAGCCATTCGTTCGGTGATTTCCTTGGCGGTGATCCCCCAGGCGCGGAACGCGGCCTGCTCGCCGCGGTCGTGTTTGAGCTTTTCGGTGACGATTTCGGTCTCGGCGGTTTTCCCGTCGCGCGTGTAAGTGACGCGGACGGTGCTGCCGATCTCGCGATCCGCCAATTCTTTCAGCAACGGCGGGATCTGCTCGGGGTACCAGATCGTGACCGGCTCGTCGTCGATTTTGAGGATGATGTCGCCGGCCTCGATGTCGGCTTTGTCGACCGGTCCGTCTTCCACCACCGAGTTGACCAGCACGCCCTCTTTCAGACCGGTCTTCTTGATCGACTTGAGCGAGAACCCGTACCAGCTTCGCGGGACGTCACTGTGTTCAATCAGGTCGGCGGCGACGGCCCGGGCGATGTTGCTCGGAATCGCGAAGCCCATGTTCCCGCCGAACAGGCTCCCGCGCGTGTTCACGCCGATCATTTCGCCCTTGAGGTTGACCAGCGGGCCGCCGCTGTTGCCGGGGTTGATGGCGGCGTCGTGCTGGATCCAGCGGTTGAAGATCCCGGTGCGCTGGTCGCGGTCGAAGCGCATCTCGCCGGCGTCGTCGTCGGTGCCGGAAAGAATACGCTCCGTGTTCGAAATGCTCCCGCGGGTGACCGAGCGAGAGAGGGCCCACGGGCTGCCCATCGCCATCACCGTATCCCCGATTTCAAGCTCGCCGGAATCACCGATGCGGGCGACCGGCAGCGGCATGCCGGGGTCCTTGAGTTCGGTGAGGTCGAGCTTGAGCACCGCCAGGTCGGTCAGCGGGTCGTCGCCGACCAGCGTGGCGGAGATTTCCTGCTTGTCCGAGAGCGTACACTTGTATTTTTTCCCGTTCTCGGCGACGTGGTAATTTGTCAGCACGTAGCCATCGGGGCTGATGATCGTACCGCTGCCGACGGCCCGGCCCTTGCGTTCCTTGCCGCCCCAGTACCGCACGGTGATGACCTCGATGTTGACCAGGGCGGGAAACACCTGGTCACGGGCCAACGCCATCATCCGCCGCATGTCGCGCCGCAGTTCGTCGGCCTTTTTCACGTCTTCGGGTGGCAACTCGGGAGTTTGCTGCGCAACCGCGGCCGCGCTGCCGGCGAGAAAACCCGCCAGACAAAGCACCGCCGCCCGTGCTCGTGTCCGAACCAACCGCTTTTGTCGGTAATTAAACATGATGTCTCCTTCCGGACAGGCTCTTGTCGCGAAACCGTGTCGACTACGACGAAGCTTCTGATAAGGATACTTGATTCTCGTGCCGTGTGCCCGAAAACCCGTGAGCTTTCAAGATTGTATACACGTCACAATCCCGGGTGTCACGACTTCGGGGTGGCACGGGCAAGGACCGCGTCGATACGTCCTCGATTTGAGAAAAAACGTTATCGCCGTCCTTGCCCGTGTTTCCGCGAGATCGCAAAGAGCAGAACAAGCAAGCACCATGTCAGCCTTCGATGGGGTGGGGGACGCCCGTACCACCCATCTTCCGTTATCATTTGGACCCGGAAAGTCGTCCGACACGTACCAACGAAAAAATCGAGTAGCCGGCACGGCAAACAGAGCAAATGGCAATCAGCAACGACTCCAGCATGAACACTGGCGACACCCATGCCGATTCCCTGCCGGTAGCCGGACCAACTTTGCCGATGGCGGCCTGGTCGCTGCGTACATTTTGGCTCGTGCTAGCGGCGATCAGCGGCGTGGCGTTGCTGCTGCGCGTCGCGATGCTCGACGAATTCCTGCGCGAAAACCCGCTTGCCGAATGCCCGCGCGTCGACGCGCAGATTTACTGGCAAATGGCCCAGCGCATGGCGGACGGGCACTGGGTCGGTGATACGCCGTTTCTGTCCGCGCCGCTCTATCCGTATCTCCTCGGTGTAATTCGCACGCTCGGCGGCGGCTTGCTCGCGGTCTACATCATCCAATTAATCATGCACCTCGTCACGGGCGTCGTTATTGCCTGGACCACCCGACTGCGCTTCGGCACGCTCGCCGGTCTGTTGGCAGCGGCGTTTTTTCTCACGCTGACCGAGCCGGCGATCTCCTGCACACGTGTGCTCGCCAACACTTTACAGCTACTGCTGGTCGCGCTCGTCTGGTGGCGCTGGGCGTTGCTGAGCGAACGCGACAGCCATTGGCGCGATGTGCTGACGGTAGGGGGGCTGATCGGCTTGTTCGCCCTTGCCTATCCCGCCGCCATGCTGCTCATACCCGCCTATGGACTATGGCTCTGGCGGCTCGAGAATCGACGCGGGTCGGCCGTTGCCCGAGCGCTGCTCGGCATGGCGGCGGCGCTGCTGATCATCTCGCCCGCCACGCTCCACAACATCATCTGCCACGGCGAGTTCATCCCGATCACCGCCCACAGCGGCATCACCCTCCGCCAAGGCAACAATCCCGATGCAAATGGCAATATCGCCGCCATCCCCGGCATCAGCATGAGGCGGGAGAAAATGCACATCGACGCCGCCGAGCAGTTCCAACGCATCTACGGCCGCGATGGGACTTGGCGGGAAATCGACGCGCACTATCGCCGGGCGGCGTTGGATTACTGGCTGAACAACCCGCTTGCCACTCTCAAATTGCTTGCGGGCAAGTTCTACTTTTACCTCACCGTGCGAAACTACGACGACATCATGTCAACCGCGATCGAGCGCGAGGTCGGACTGGCCGACCGCACCGTCCTCGCTCCCGTCGCGACGCCCTGGCTGTTCGGCTTCGCACTGGTGGGGCTTCTAGCCGTGCTGCGACGACCGGTCCGCAACGCTCCCGAATGGCTGCTCGTATTGTTGCCGCTGCTGGTCGTGCTGATATTTTTCTATAGTCCGCGTTATCGCATGCCGGCCGTGCCGGTGATGTGTGGTCTGTCGGCCTACGCTGTCGCATACTGTCGCCGATTTCGCCTGCCGACGTTGATTGTGATCATTCCGTTTTTCCTGCCGGTGCCGCTCACTATTTACAACCGGATCAAGGGTATCGACTCGCCGGAGCGCGTCCGCGGACATTTCCTTCGCGAACTTTCCGAGGCGCAGTCGCGGGTGGGCGATCGGCGATTGGCGGCGGAGCAGTACGCGCGGGCGGAGTCGCGCTACAGCTCGGCAATCGAGCTCTGGGACGGCAACGTCGCCGCCCACGATGGGCTCGGCGCCGTCTATATCCGCCGGCACCGGCTGGACGATGCCATTCGGCAATACAAAGAGATCGTATGTCTACAGCCCGACGACTTGCCGTCGCGCTATCGTCTGTATAACGCGTATTGCCTTGGGCGGAATTTCCACGCCGCCGCCGAGACGTTGCGACGTGTAACGCGACAGGCTCCGCGGGATGCAAAATCCCGGCTGGCGCTGGCGTGGCTGCTGGCCACCTGCCCGGACGATCATGTCCGCGACGGCGACGAAGCACTTCAACACGCCCAAACCGCTCAACGTCTGATGGCCGCGGACCACTGCGACGTACTCGACGCACTGGCCGCCGCCCATGCGGAAACGGGACAGTTCGATCAGGCCGTCACGATTGCCGAGCAAGCTCTGAAGCAGGCACGCCGGCACGGTAAACAGCAACAAGCCGGCGTAATCGAGCAGCGTTTGTCACAATACCGCGCCGGCAAGCCCTGCCGCGCTCCCCCGCGCGTGCTTCGGGCAGACTGATAGAAAAAGGGGACATTCGTGCTCTACATGAAAGGCCGTCCACGCTGTCATCCCGACGACCGAAGGGAGGAGAGCTCTCGTCGCGAGGTCGAGCTTGAAGAAGGCAACAATACTCGAAGAGCCGCGGACTTCAGTCCGACCGGTCCTTCGGGAAGAGTAAAATCTACTCCCCGCGGCGCCGGGCGGACTGAAGT
>JAUWNI010000210.1 GCA_030612705.1 Phycisphaerae bacterium
GAGCAATGCCGCCAAGTCGAACAAGTCCACGTCGCCGTCTTCGTCGAGGTCGCCGTCTTCGTACGTCGCGCCGCTGGTCGTGCCGTAGTTTGACAGCAGTTGGGCGAGATCGGACAGGTCTACGTCGAGGTCGTGATCGAGGTCGCCCGGGCAGAGACAGACGTCCATGATCCCGTCGCCGTCCTCATCCGGCCCGACGGCGAAGACATACGCCGAGCCGGAGTCCTCGCCGTTGTCGTCGTCTTTGTACGCGCCGATAACGGCGGTGTTGCCACTGAGCGCCAGGCTTGAGCCGAAGCGGTCATCGTACGACCCGTCATCCGCGCCGATTTTTGCCACCTGTGGCCAGTTTCCATCCGGCTGGCGGACGAAGACGTACGCTGCCCCCGAGTCGGTGGAGTTGTAGTCGGCGTTCTCGGCCCCTACGAGGGCGATGTCGCCATCGAGTGCCACGGCGATGCCGAAGCAATCCGAATTATAGATGTCGTCGCTGACGATTTGTGCGACCTGCGGCCAGGCCCCGTTCAGGTCTCGTTCGAAGATGTACGCCGCGCCGCCAGCCGGGGCGAACGCGAATGCGGTCGTAGCTCCGACAAGCACGCGATGCCCGCTCACGGCCACGGACTCACCGAAATTCCAGAACACATCGCCGTCGTGCGGCAGGAGCTTCGCTGCTTGCAGCCACGCGCCGTTTGGGTCGCGCTCGAAGACATACGCCGACCCGGAGTAGTTGCCCAAATCGTCGTCGTCCGGCGCGCCGACCACGGCGACGTCGGCGCCGACAGCGACGGCGTAGCCAAACCTGTTGTAAGGCTCACCATCATCGGCCAGCAGCTTGGCAGCTTGATACCAGACGCCGTTTGGGTCGCACTCGAAGACGTACACCGAGCCCGAACGCCAGCCGTTATCGTCGTCGTGCGGGGCGCCGATGGCAGCGAGATCGCCACTGACGCTCACAGACGAGCCAAACAGCTCGTACTCCGCCCCGTCGTCGGGGAGCAGCCTCCTAACCCGAGACCAGGTGCCGTCCAGACACTCGAAGACGTAAGCGGAGCCCGACCTGGGACCGAATTCGTTGTCGTGGGGTGATCCCGCAAACAGCGTCTCGTCCTCAATGGCAACCGAGTAGCCGAACCAATCTTCCTCCGCGCCGTCGTAGGGGACAAGTTTCTGCTCACACACCCAACCCGCCCCGACTCGCCGGAAAACATACGCCGAACCGGAGCTGGAGCCGTTGTCGTCGTCCCCGATGGAGCCAACCACAGCCGTGACCTCGCTGACGGCGACAGCGAGCCCAAAGAAATCAACGGGCTCGCCGTCGAACGCGGTAAGCTGGGCGCGCTGACACTGGCCGAGCGTATCCGGAGTAAGAACTGCCACGGTCATTGCACTGGCCAGAATCAGAACACTGACTTTGCGCTGCGCCAGGAACATGGCCGTTCCTCCAAGCGTATCGGACCTGGGCCTCTACCAGTCAATTCGGCTCGATGAGATCACCGCCTTGTTGGTCTGTTGGTCCTGCGACCATGTACCGGTATACGTGGTCCAGACACTATTGCCGTACCAGGCGATGCCGTTGTACTCATGCGGGCGGGTGTTTGCGAGCGCCCAGTCGAGCGCGGGCTCGGCCGGATCATTCGCGAAGAGTTCCTCGTTGAACCAGGTTGTGGCCTGATCGGGGCTCCAGGCATAGAAGACATCGAACTTCGGCGGTGGGTTCGTCTGGTTGTCCTGCTGAGTGTAGTTGCGGTCGTCGTAGAACATGACGTGGATCCGGCCCTCGATATCCACGGTAACCGACGGCATGAACTGGTCGTAGGCGCCGCTCGGGTCAACGTCGTTGTTGACCCTGATCCGCGGGCCGGCGGTCCAACTGCCGGAGCGCGTCAGCACACGCAGGTACACGTTCACGTCGCTGGAGGCGGCGGTGGCCGTGTCGTGGTAGACGATGTAGAGGCGATCGGGATTGGTCGGGTCAACGGCCAATTGCGGTATGAGTAAGGTCTCGAATCTCCCCGGGAGATAGTCTTCGAACCAGTTATGGTTCAGCGGGACAGTCAGCCGGACGGGGGGCACCGGACCGCCGAGCGGCGACGTGATCCCGTAGAGATGCGTAAATCTGACGCCGCCGCAGTTGGGATCGTTGGGATCATCGATGTCCTCGCCAACGAGGAAGCGAATGTAGTAATTCCCGGAAATTGCTTTCACATAAGCGACGTAGAGCGGACCATCCTGGTAAACGGCCGGCTGCGGGCAAAAACAGCCCGTGACCGGCTCTCCCGTATTGGAGTCTATCATAAGGCCCACGACCCACTCGTTGCCGCCGTCGGTTGATCGCAAGTACCCATGCGGGGACCAGTATGTAACATAGAATTCCTGGACGCTAGGTGTCATCTCGCCGGCTACGATCCATGGTTTGTCGTAGCCTTTCGCCGGCGTATTGGTACCAACGCGTTCCACCCACGGGCCGAATTGATTCGTGCTCGGATCGAAACTGGATGTCAGAACGGCCCTAGCCGTTCTGGCCGACGCGACGAAGCCACCGGTCTGGCTGTTATACGCGATGGCCGGATCGTGCGCCGTGGGGTAATTAGCCGTGTCAATCGTCCCCTGGTCCACCCACTGCTGTGCTAACGTATCGTAGACCGCGTAGCCGACGCCCGTATCCTTGATGTGGAAGACTGTCACGACGTTGTCCGGACCAGCCGCCACGGCCGGCTCCCAGCCCCGCTTGTTCGGGATATTCGGGTCGGGGGGATACTCAGGACAGGCGAGGGCGGCGCGCTCGCGTAGTTGGACGGTCGGCTCGTTGGGATCGGCGCGGGCCAAGTCGATTCCGAGAATGCCAACCATGGCGATCAGCAAGCTAAGCGTTAGAGGGCTGTGCCGGGAAGGGTTTGTCGCCCCCCCCCCGACGCGCATGTAGAACTTGCGGTCAATAAACCAGTGTTTCGCTGTCATGTTCCGGCCTCCTTGAAATGTGAATACGGACGTGAATCCCGTGAGTCCCTCTCACGGTACATCCTATTTTATCACAACGGTCGGCCGAAGCGGCGTTTTTTTCAACGATATGTCGATTCGTCCACGGCGGGCGGCCGAGCCGCGGCCGGGACTGAGCCGCGTAATCAGAGCCCGAAGCGTAAGCCCGTAGGGCAGGCCG
>JAUWNI010000052.1 GCA_030612705.1 Phycisphaerae bacterium
GGCCGCGCGGGGCGCGGGCCGCTACACTTTGTTGAAACACGCACTACTGCGTCGCCACTGCTAAAGATGCGGGTTGTAGCGTCGGCCCCCTGCGGCCGACGTCGACGCGCGGCCGCCTCACGACAGCCTGTGTCGGGCACGGAGACCCGACGCTACCCGCACATTTACGTGTGGCGGAGCACTAGTACGTTATTACACACCGCTTGATGAGTGGCCCATGGCTTTAGCCGTGGGGGACACGAATCGAAACCCTATTCGTGTCCCCCACCTCTAAAGAGGTGGGCCACCCAATCAATGATGATTCATCGGATCAGCGTTGGCGGAGGCCCTCGCTTGCGCTTCGGGTTCTGATCGGCTTGGCCCCTCGCTCGCGCTTCGGGTTCCGATTGGCTTGTCCCCTTGCTTGCGCTTCGGGCTCTGATCGTTGGCGCCCTTGAGACGAACCCGCTTGATCCCTACCATGCGCCTGGTGCGGTCAAATCAAATCCACGGAGTCTAAACATGGCGGATACGCGCTTTCGCTACCCCATCTGGGTCCGCGGAGACCTCGACGGTTTCTTCGGCCTGATGGTCGACAACCTCGTGCAGGTCCTCACGATTATCCTTTTGTGCATGACCGTCTGCGGGTTGCCGCCGGAGCTGATCTTCACACGCATGTTACCCGGCGTGGCTATCAGCCTGCTGATCGGCAACTTGTTTTACGGCATCCAGGCTCATTATATTGCCCGCCGTGACCGCAGGCCCGACACGACCGCATTGCCTTACGGCATTAACACACCGTCGGTCTTTGCCTTCGCGCTGTTCGTGATGGGGCCGGTCTATCGAATACACGAGCCCACGCAGGGGGCCGAGGCCGCCGCCGATCTGGCCTGGAAGGCCGGCATGTTGGCCTGCATGGTCAGCGGCGCGATCGAATTCCTGGGGGCGTTCTTCGCCGAGAAACTCCGCAAGGTAACGCCGCGGGCCGCGTTGCTCGGCGTGCTCGCCGGCGTCGGCATAGCCCTGATCGCATCCGACTTTGCTTTTCGAATCTACACCAAGCCCATGATCGGCTTGCTCCCCCTGGCCATCCTTCTACTCGCGTATTTCGGACGCTTCCGGTTCCCGTTCGGACTACCCGGCGGGCTGCTGGTCGTGCTCGTCGGGACCATCCTCGCCTGGAGCATGTCCGCGCTGGGAATCGAATGGTTCGGCGGTACCGACATGTCGGCCGAACGCCTGCGCGCCTCGGTCGATCAGGTGCGCTGGATTCTTCCCGTCTTTTGCGGCAACGAGCTGCTCTCGGTCCTGTCGAACCCCGATGTACTCATCCCCTTCCTGACCGTGTCGATCCCGATGGGTTTACTTAACGTGCTCGGCTCGCTGCAAAACATCGAGTCGGCCGAGGCGGCCGGCGACAAGTACGCTACCGCACCGTCGCTGGCGGTCAACGGTCTGGGCACGATCGCGGCGGGCCTGTTCGGCTCGTGCTTCCCGACCACGATCTACATTGGACACCCGGCGTGGAAGTCGATGGGCGCGAAGGCCGGCTACTCGATTCTCAACGGCTTGTTCTTCACGCTGCTGTTCCTGTTCGGCTGCGGCATGTTTCTCAAGGAGCTTATCCCGATCGAGGCCGGCGCCGCGATTGTGTTTTATATCGGCATCATCATTACCGCCCAGGCGTTCCAGGCCACGCCGCGCGAGCACGCTCCCGCGGTGTCCATCGCGATATTCCCCGCCTTGGCCGCTCTGCTGGCTCTGAAGTTTCAGGCCTTGATGAACGACGCCGGTGCGACGATTACCATTGCAGAGTTGGTGGGCAACCCGAGCCCCGCCGCGCAGATCCCCGAATTTCCAGGTCTGTTGGCGCTCTTCGGCGCAAACGCCGGCTGGATGGTTTCGGCCTTGATACTGACCGCGATGGCGGTCGCGTTCATCGAGAAACGTTACAAGACCGCGGCCATCTGGTGCGGCGTGGCTACGGTGCTGACCGTGATCGGACTGCTGCACTCCTACCAGATCGAAGGCAATGTCATCCGTGAGTTCTTCATCTGGCAATCCGCGCCGGCCGCCGCCGTGGACGCTGCTCCGACGGCGACGGCCCCCATCGAGGCGACCGCCTCGGCACCGGCCGGACCGCCGACCTTTGCATACCGTGCCTATCCGTTGGCGGTCGCGTACGCGTTGGCAACTGTCGTGTTCGCGTTGGCGGCGACGAGTGTAAAAAGGAAGACCGGCAAAGGCGTGACGCCGGCGACAAAATCGACGCTGCCGCCGCCGAAACCAACGCCGACACCGGCCGATCCGCCGAGCCTGCCTGTCGATGACGAACCACCAGTGCCGCCCGAACCGGGAGAACAGTCCCCGAAGGAATGGACGTAGCATCAGACGCGAGCGAACTGACCGATACACGGTGCGGCGGGTGAGCGTCATTTGCGTATATACGCTGTTATTCCAAGCCCTGGACCGGCGTTGCCGGCCACGGGTGAAAGAAACTACTCATTAGTAGATACGTGTTTAGCCTTCTGATAGTCCCGGAGGGACGAAAGATAGTAGCCCAGGGCGTGAGCCCTGGGGTAACGGAGCGTATTGTGCCGAAAGCCCCGGAGGGGCGGCAGAGATGCGGTGTGCGCGTCGGGAACTCTCTGTCGCCCCTCCGGGGCTCTCATCGCCGGGCGTCACGTTTTCCGGGGGCTCACGCCCCCGGCTATTGACTATCGCCCCTCACGGGGCTGCAACGTTAAACATGTACCTTCATAGTTTCTTGGGAGAAGCGCAGCACCACTGTCATTCCGAGAAGCGCAGCGCCGAGGGATCCGCGCCCGCGACAGATCTCGGCTAGATCCCTCCGCGTGTCCGCCGTTGGCGGGCACGCGGAGGAATCCGTGCCCGTGACGTATTCCGGCTAGTGCTCTGTCTGCCATCGATTGATGGGCTGGTGTGCCGCCGCTCTTGAGCAGTGCTAAGCATCGCTGGAAGCACGGACAAGCAAACTGCCGCTTGTCCGTGGCACCCGGCGACCGATACACGGTGCGGCGAGGCCCTGTTACGGCTCTTGCAAGGCCGGCGCGGCGCCGCTACAAACTATCTCGCCACTCTTTGTTCGTTCTCGCATCGGAGCTGAGTGATGAACCTGAAAACGCGCATCGACATCGCCGCCGGCCGCCGACCCGCCGACCTGGTGCTCAAGAACGGCCGGATAGTCAACGTCCTTTCGTGCGAGATTCACGAAGGTGACATCGCTATCGCCGACGACCGTATTGCCGGCATCGGCGAGTACGAAGGCGAGGAAACGGTCGATTTGGCGGGTCAATACGTCTGTCCGGGCTTCATCGACGCCCATGTGCACATCGAGTCGTCGATGCTCAGCGTACCGGAATTCGCCAAGGTGGTTGTGGCACACGGCACTACCGCCGTCATCGCCGACCCGCACGAGATCGCCAACGTGATGGGTGCCGAGGGCATTCGTTTCATGCTCTCGTCGAGCAAGTATTGCCCGATCTTCGTCTACTTCATGGCCAGCGCGTCCGTGCCGGCCTCGCCGTTCGAAAGCACCGGCGGCGAACTCCGCGCCCTCGACTTACACCCCTTCCTCTCCGACCGCTGGGTGCTGGGACTGGCCGAGATGATGAATTATCACGGCGTCGTTGAGGGCGATCCGGAGTGCCTCGACAAACTCCTGCTGACGGACAATCGGCCGATCGACGGCCACGCCCCGGGCCTTAGCGGGCACGCGCTCTGCGCTTACGTCACCGCCGGCATCAGTACCGACCACGAATGCACGACGATCGAGGAGGCCCGCGAGAAGCTGCGTCTGGGCATGAGCATCATGATTCGCGAGGGCAGCCAGGCCCGCAATCTGGACGCTCTGCTCCCGCTGGTCCAGCCCGACACGCTCGACCGCTTCATGTTCGTCACCGACGATAAGGACGTCGACGATCTGCTCGTCGAGGGCAGCATCGACCACATCATCCGCCGGGCGATCGCGGCGGGTATGAACCCGGTGCACGCGATCAAGCTGGCGACGATCAATCCCGCGCGGCATTTCGGCCTGGATCACCTCGGCGCCGTCACGCCGCACCGCTACGCCACCCTCACGATTCTGGATGATCTTGAACAGTGCCGCGTCAGTCGCGTTTATCAAGCCGGGCGACTTGTTTTTGCCGACGGCCAGACGCTCGACATTGACGCCCCGGTGCGCAGGCCGCAAATACTCCGCGGCAGCATCAACGTGCACTGGATCGAGCCGGAGCATTTTGCCATTCCCGCCCCAGGTGCCGGCGAATTCGACGTGCATGTGATCGAAGTGATGGAAGATCGCATCAACACCGGACGCTCGATCGAACGCATCCGGGCGGACGGCGGACAACTTCACGCCGACCCCAAACGCGACTTGTGCAAGCTCGCCGTCGTCGAGCGCCACCTGGCCAGCGGCAACATCGGACTCGGGTTCGTACGCGGCTTCGGCATTTCGACCGGCGCCGTCGCGTCCAGCGTCGGGCACGATTCGCATAATCTCGTCATCGCCGGCACGAACGACCACGACATGTACACCGCCGCCGTCCATATCGTGAAAATCCGCGGCGGTTTCTGCATAGTGAAAAACGGCAAGGTATTGGCGGACGTACCGCTCCCGATCGCGGGTTTGATGAGCACGGTCGATGCCGAGATGCTCAGCGCGCAGTTGCGCGCGCTGCACGAAGCGGCCCAGGCGCTCGACGGCAAGCTCCGCCGACCGTTCATGGCACTTTCGTTCCTGAGCCTGTCGGTCATCGGCGAGCTGAAGCTGACCGATCAGGGTCTCGTCGACGTGGACAAATTCGAATTGATCGACCTGCTGGCGTCGAAAGATTAGCGGCTGTGCTACATGTGCCGGCCGTCGTTGGGTGTGGTATTAATCCGTCAACGGAGCACGGCATGATCGTTTCCGAAGCTATCCGAATCGTCGTCGACGGCCGCAATCTCGACGAAGATCAAGCTACCGCCGTGGCGCGCGAGATCATGTCCGGCAAAGCGACGCCCGCGCAGATCGGCGCCCTGCTGGTCGGTCTGCGCATCAAGGGTGAAACGATCGAGGAAATCACCGGTTTCGTCCGTGCCATGCGCCGGGGCGCCACACCGGTCCCCACCCGTTCGGATAATCTGGTCGACACCTGCGGCACCGGGGGCGACCAGAGCGGGACGTTCAATATATCGACCGTGAGCGCGCTCGTGGCCGCCGGCGCCGGGTGCAAGGTTGCCAAGCACGGCAACCGCTCGATCTCGAGCAGTTGCGGCAGCGCGGACGTCTTCCAGTCGCTGGGCGTGAACGTCGAGATGTCGCCGGAAGATTCGGCCCGTTGCATCGACGAGATCGGCGTGGGTTTCCTATTCGCACCGCAGTACCACCCCGGGGCCCGGCACGCGGCCGGTCCACGCCGGGAGATAGGCGTCCGGACGATTTTCAACATGCTCGGGCCGCTGCTGAATCCGGCCGGTGCCCGTCGCCAACTCATGGGTGTGTACGCCCGCGGTCTGACGGAGCAGATCGCGCAAGTTTTGCACCGTCTCGGCTCGATACACTGCCTGGTTGTGCACGGCGAGGACGGCCTCGACGAAATCACACTCGCCGACAAGACCTATGTTGCCGAATTAAAGGACGGCGCTCTGCGTGCGCACACGCTCTCGCCCGAGGAGTTCGGATTGAAACGAGCCGAACCGGCAGCGCTCCGCGGGGGCGACGCGGGAACCAACGCCGACATCACGCGCCGCGTTCTAGGCGGCGAGCCGGGTCCGACCCGCGACGTGGTGCTCCTGAACGCCGGCGCTGTCATCTATGTCGGCGCGATGGCCGCCTCGATCGCCGAAGGCGTGCAGCGAGCGGCGGAATCGATCGACACCGGTCGAGCGCGGGCGGCGCTTGATGCGTTGATCGTCCGCGGCAAAGATTAGGTACGGCGGGTCTTGCACGTCGCGTGTGCCCGGAGAATACATGGACTTCCTGATGAAAATCGTCGAGCGCAAGCGAAAGGAAGTTGCCGAGCGGCGACGTACGCGCAAGCTTGACGAACTCAAGAAGGCTCCATTTCCACCTGTGCGCGATTTTGCCGCCGCCCTGCGAAAACCCGGGATCTCGGCGATCGCGGAGATTAAACGCCGCTCACCCTCGAAAGGTCCTCTGCGGGAGGATCTGGACGTTGTCAGCGTTGCTCGCGGCTATACGCAAAATGCCGCCGCCCTCTCCGTGCTGACCGACCATGACTTCTTTGGCGGTAGCGATGACGATCTACGAGTCGTTCGAGAAGTGACCGGCCTGCCCGTTTTGCGAAAGGACTTCACGATCGATGAGTATCAAATCCACGAAGCCCGGCTGATCGGTGCCGACGCTATCTTGCTGATCGTTCGAATCCTCGACGATTCGCAACTACGCGATTACCTACAATTGGCGCATGAGCTGGGTCTGTCCGCGCTGGTCGAAGTCCACGACGACCAGGAACTAACGCGTGCCGTTGACTGTCACGCCGACATCATCGGCGTCAACAGCCGCAATCTCGACACGTTTGAAGTCAACCTCGACACCGCTTTGCGTTTGAGGCGGCGTATCCCCGGCGATTGCACCGCCGTCGCCGAGAGCGGCATTCACACGCGCGACGACGTCGGGCGCCTGGAAGCGGCCGGCTATGATGCCTTCCTGGTTGGCGAGGCCCTGATGCGCGCCCCCGCCCCCGGACGAAAACTCGCGGAACTTCTCGGAGCGGCGTCATGACGCAACTCGAACACCTGCGCAAACGGATCCGCAAGATCGACGCCAACCTGCTGAAGCTGGTCGCGTCCCGGCAGGAGACGGCCAAGGCGATCGGTCAACAGAAGAAGCAGGAAGGAATCGCCCTGCGCGACTGGAACGTCGAACGCCAGGTGATGGACCGAGCCGCGCAGCAGGCCACTGAGCTGGGACTGCCCCCGAAATCGGTCCACGACCTGATGCAACTCCTCATCACAGCCGCGCGCGACGAGCAGGAACGCGTTTCATACTCCAGCTATCGCGGGACGGCCGAGCGCATTCTCATCATCGGCGGTCGCGGCAAGATGGGCCGCTGGTTCGCCGACTTCTTCGGTAACCAGGGTCACAGCGTCAGCATCCACGACCCCGATGCCGGCGCTCCCGAATCCGCGCTGGCCGATGCTTTGGACGGGACCTCCTTCGCCCTGATCTCCACTCCCCTGGACGTGGTACCACAAGTCATCAAACAGATCGCGGCGATGGACTATGGGGGTATTGTCTTCGACATCGCCAGCTTGAAGAGCCATCTCAAGCCGGCAACCACGCGGGCCCGCATGGCCAACCTCACACTGACCAGCATTCACCCCATGTTCGGCCCCGACACGCGCACGCTGTCCGACCAGGTGATTTGCATCTGCGATTGCGGCGATAGCAACGCCACCGTCAAAGTCGAGGCGTTCTTCGCCGACACCGCGGCCACGCTCGTCAGGCTCTCGCTCGACGAGCACGACCGGATCGTCTCGTACGTGCTCGGTCTCTCGCACCTCACCAACCTTGTCTTCACGAAAGTGCTGATGGCCAGCGGCCTGCCGTTCGAGAAAATCAACAAAGTCGGCAGCACCACGTTCCACTCGCAGTTGGTCACGACCGCGACCGTGATCCGGGAAAACCCGGACCTCTACTACGCGATCCAGCAGCTCAACCCGTTCTCGGCCGAGCTGCGCGAATCGTTCCAGCGCGAACTCGCGACAATCTCCGGCTGGATCAGCGACGACGACGCCCAGGCGTTTCGCGACATGATGCAAGCCGGCAAACAATGGATGATAGCTAATGACACGAATTAAGATTTGCGGCCTCACAAAAGCGGACGATGCCCTGCTCGCCGTCGAGGCCGGCGCCGACGCGCTCGGCTTCGTCTTCGCCGACTCGCCCCGCCGGATTACGCCGGGAGCCGCCGAACTAATCGTCACCGACCTGCCGCCGCTGGTCGGCACGGTCGGCGTTTTCGTCAACGATCGCACGGAGGAAATCATCTCGATCGCACGCCGAATCGGGCTCGACGCGTTGCAACTCCACGGCGACGAATTGCCGCGCGATTGTGAGCAGCTCCCACGGAAGGTGATCAAACGTTTTAATATTCTTGAAAACGACACCCCCAAGACACTCCGCGAACGGATGCGGCGCTATCGTGTAGCGGCGTATATGCTCGACCCCGGCGCCGGCAGCGGAAAGACGTTCGACTGGGAGATCGCCCGCGACCTGCCCGGGCCGCTGATCGTCTCCGGCGGGCTCAACCCGGACAACGTCGCCGACGCGATCCGCCTGCTGAGGCCCTTTGCCGTGGACGTATCGTCCGGCGTCGAGTATGAACCGGGTCGCAAAGATCCTGGGAAAATGAAGGCCTTCGTCCAGGCCGTCAGGGATGCGGATGCCGACATCAGCCAATAGACGCGGCTACTTCGGGAGTTTCGGCGGCAGTTTCGTGCCGGAAACGCTCGTCTACGCGCTCGATCAATTGAGCGAAGCGTACGAAGCGATCAAGACGGATGCTGAATTTCACAAAGAGCTTGACGCGTTGCTGCGTGATTACGTCGGCCGGCCGACGCCGCTGTACTTTGCCAAGCAACTGAGTGCCCACCTCGACGGTGCCAGGATTTACCTGAAACGCGAGGATCTGGCGCATACGGGCGCCCACAAGATCAACAACGCTATCGGGCAGGTGTTGCTCGCACGGCGGATGGGCAAGCGGCGGATCATCGCCGAAACCGGTGCCGGCCAGCACGGCGTGGCGACCGCGACCGCTTGTGCCCTGCTCGGGCTCGAATGCCACGTGTACATGGGAGCCGAGGACATTCGCCGCCAACGCATGAACGCCCTGCGGATGAACCTGCTGGGATCGAAGCTGATCCAGGTCGACTCCGGCAGCAAGACGCTGAAGGACGCGATCAACGAGGCGATCCGCGACTGGGTCACGAACGTGGAAACGACGCACTACGTGATCGGCTCGGTCGTCGGCCCGCACCCCTACCCCTGCCTGGTCCGCGATTTCCAGACCGTCATCGGACGTGAAACGCGCGAGCAGATCATGGCTAAGGAAGGCCGACTGCCCGACCTGATCGTGGCCTGCGTCGGCGGGGGCTCGAACGCGATCGGGATCTTCCACGATTTCATTCCGGAAGAAACCGTTAAGCTGGTCGGCGTCGAAGGCGGGGGTTGCGGGCTCGCATCTAAAAAGCACGCCGCCACACTTCTGGCCGGGACCGTCGGCGTTTTGCACGGTGCGAAAAGCTACCTGATGCAGGATGAGGACGGGCAAATATGCGAGACGCACTCCATCTCCGCCGGGCTCGACTATCCCGGCGTCGGCCCCGAACATTCATCTTTGAAGGATGCCGGCCGCGTCGAGTATACGCTGGCCACCGACGACGAGGCGCTCGCGGCGCTCAAGTTGCTTTCGGCGCGTGAGGGTATCATTCCCGCGCTCGAATCCGCGCACGCCGTCGCGTACGCCATCAAGGTCGCGCCACGCATGAATCAGGATCAGATTATCGTCATCAACCTCTCCGGACGCGGCGATAAGGACCTCGAAATCGTGGAGGGTCTGGTGTGACGATCCGCGAGACCTTCGAGAAACTACGCAGCCGCGACGAGTTGGCGTTTATCCCGTACCAGACCGCCGGCTTTCCCACGCTCGACGAATCGCTGAGAAACCTGCAACTGCTCGCCGAGCACGGGGCGGACCTGCTCGAGATCGGCATCCCCTTCTCCGACCCGATCGCCGACGGCCCGACCATCCAGTATTCCTCGCACGTCGCACTTGACAACGGCGTGCGGCTGAAAGACGTACTGACCGCACTGGGGCAACTTGAACTTCCCTGCCCGTTGGTGATGATGTCGTATCTGAACCCGTTGATGGCCCATGGCCGGGAGCGTTTATTCGCCGACATGCGGGCGGCGGGAATCAGCGGGTTGATCGTCCCGGACTTATCGCTCGAGGAGGCGGACGAGTGGCTCGCCGCGGCGCGAGCATGCGACATCAGCATCGTGTTTCTACTCGCGCCGACTTCGACGGACGAGCGGATTCGCCGAATCGCCGAGTTGACGGATGGTTTTATCTATGCCGTCAGCCTGACCGGAACGACCGGTGCCCGCAGGGCGTTGCCCGCCGGCTTGCCGAACTTCTTGAATCGAATCAGAGCGGTGACCGACAAGCCGATCGTTGTCGGATTCGGGATTTCCGCTCCCGAGCACGTTCGCGCCCTGCGCGGGCAGGCCGACGGCGTCGTCGTCGCCAGCCGAATCATCGATGCGATTCGCCGTGGCGACGAGTGGACCGGGCTGGTCGAGTCGTTGAAAGCCGCTACAGGATAGCGGGGTGGTGATCCACCGGCGCGACGCCGGTGCCACACATGACCGGTTACAAACCGGTCCCACAGTCGAGGGCGGCTGTGCCACACTGGCCGCCAAAGGAGTATGACCAATGCTGGTCGTAATGAAATCCGGAGCCGACCAGGCCGACATCGATCGCGTTTGCCAGGCGATTGCCGACCTGAATCTGACACCACATGCGATCCCGGGCAAGGTGCGCACCGCCATCGGGATCACCGGAAATGTCGCCCCGGTCGATCCGACGTTGCTGAGCGCCCTGCCCGGCGTCGTCGACGTCATCCGCGTCACCAAGCCCTACAAACTCACCGGCCGCGAGATGAAGCCGGAGGACACGATCGTCCGGGTGGGCAACGTGCAAATCGGCGGACCGGAAATCACGGTGATCGCGGGCCCCTGTTCGGTCGAGTCGCGCGAGCAGACCGTGCCCGGCGCCCGAGCATTAAAAGAACTCGGGGCGAACATGTTCCGCGGCGGCGCGTTCAAGCCTCGTACAAGCCCTTACACTTTCCAAGGCCTCGGCGAAGAAGGCTTGCGGATCCTTGCCGAGGCCCGCGAGGAAAGCTCGCTGCCGATCGTTTCGGAATTGATGAGCAGCGACAACATCGAGTCGGTCGAGCGGTACATCGACGTGATCCAGATCGGCGCCCGCAACATGCAGAACTACTCGCTGCTCCGCCGTGTCGGCTATAGCAGCAAACCGGTACTGCTGAAACGCGGCATGTCCGCCACGCTGGAGGAGTTCCTGCTCGCTGCCGAGTACATCATGGCGGGGGGCAACCGTAATGTGATTTTATGCGAGCGCGGCGTTCGCTCGTTCAGCGATTACTCGCGTTTCACGCTCGACCTCAGCATCGTGCCGGAAATTAAGCGCATCAGCCACTTGCCGGTGATCGTCGACCCGAGCCACGCCGCCGGCAAACGCAGCCTGGTGATCCCGCTGGCCCGGGCCGCGATCGCGGCGGGAGCCGACGGCGTCATGGTTGAGGTCCACGCCGAACCCAAGAAAGCCCGCTCCGACGGTGCCCAGTCACTCACGCTGGATATGTTCGCGGAACTGATGGAAGAGCTGCGCATCATCACGCCGGCAGTGCGACGCGGGCCGACGGTGGCGTAATGAGCCTGCCCCCCCTGCCTCGGATGCGCTGCTGGTACCGGCGCCTCCCATCACGGGCGGTCCCGATACAACTTTTTCAGGCGCTCTACGGCGACGAAACCTCGGCGTTCCTGTACGAATCGCTCGAAAGCCACGGCGGCCGCGGGCGTTATTCCTTCATCGGCGCCAAGCCGCGGGCCGTGTTCCTGTGTCGCGGCCAGGCGCTCGAAATGCACCTCGACGGCAAGATCCACCGCGAGACGGGCGATCCGCTCGACGCGCTGCGAAAGTTGATTCACGTGCAATCCGACGCACCGCCGGTGGCGCCGTTTTGCGGCGGCGCGGTCGGCTATCTAAGCTACGACACCGTGCGTTGGACCGAGGCCGTCCCGGACGAAAACCCGGACGATCTCGGCGTGCCCGATGCTCATTTTCTTTTCCCGCGGGAAGTGATCTGCTTCGACCACCGCGACAAGCTGATTCACATCCTGCTCTATCAGCAGAGCGGACATGAGCGGCGGCTCGGCGAAATCAAGACGGCCCTGGCCGAGATCGGGGAAGGCGAACAACCCCCTCCCCCACTCCCTGACGAAAATGTAGCGGCCGGCGTCTCCGCCGACCCCGATTCCGCCAAAACTTTAACCTCGAACATGACCGAGGCGCGGTTCGAAAGCATGGTCGAGCGTGCCAAGGAATACATTTACGCGGGCGATATCTTCCAGGTCGTGCTGTCGCAGCGTTTCGAGTTTCCGCTCACTACGACGCCGTTGCGCCTGTACCAGGCGCTGCGTCTGACCAATCCGTCGCCGTATATGTATTACCTCAAGCTCAACGACCTGCACATCGCGGGCTCGTCGCCGGAGATGCTGGTAACGCTCGGCGGGCGCAAGGTGGTTTCGCGTCCGCTCGCCGGCACGCGTCGCCGCGGTTACACGCCCGAGGAAGACGAGGCCCTGGCCCGCGAGCTTCAAGCCGATCAAAAGGAGCGGGCCGAGCACGTCATGCTGGTGGACCTGGGCCGCAACGACCTCGGCCGCGTCTGTGAATACGGTTCAATCACGTTGTCCGAATTGCTGGAAGTCGAACGACACTCAAAGGTCATGCACCTGGTCTCGAACGTGGAAGGTTGGCTGCGGGCCGACCGCGACGCGCTGGACGTTTTCCGCGCCGTCTTTCCCGCCGGAACCGTCACCGGCGCCCCCAAAGTCCGCGCCATGGAGATTATCGAGGAGCTCGAACCGGTTCGGCGTGGCGTTTACGCCGGCGCGATCGGCTATTTCAGCCTGCTGGGCGATCTCGACTTGTGCATCGCGATACGCACGATTGTGATGCGCGGCAATCGCGGCTTTATCCAGGCCGGGGCCGGGATTGTGGCCGATTCCGTCCCGCATCGTGAATACAAGGAAACGCTGAACAAGGCCCAAGCCTTGATGCGCGCCGTCCAGATCGCGAAAACCGACATCGTACTCGCCTGAAGTAACACCTCTCAAACCCGACAAAGTCTTGCAATCGCCGCCCCAAGTCGCGAGAATCAAATATTGGGAAATGTGCCTCGGCAACACCCGGCACAACCCATCTATTTACGAGTCAATGAGGCGTTTCGAGTGGCGGCAAATCCCTGTCCCCCGATTCGGGTAAGTGATTGACCAAACCGCCGGAGGAGAACTCACATGTCGAATCAACGATCAGCAATCCGCCCCCTCCGATCCGCAATCGGAGCCTTCTGTATTCTCGCAGTGCTCGCCACGGTTTCGCAGGCGGACCCGCCCAGTTCGTTCGACCTGCGTAATGTCGATGGAGTGAATTACGTTACGTCGGTCAGGAGCCAGATCGGCAGCACCTGCTGGTGCTTTGGAACCATGGGCGCCTTCGAAGGCAGCATGATGATGAACGGTGCCTGGATCGCCGGCGGCGATATCGGTAAGCCCAACATGGCCGAATACCACCTCGATTGGTGGAACGGCTTCAACAAGTTCAACAATGACGACATCGATCCGAACACCGGCGACGGGCTTGAAGTACACTTCGGCGGCGACTATCGCGTCGCCACCGCGTACTTCACCCGCGGGGACGGTGCCGTCCGCGACGTGGACGGCCAGTCGTTCGACGATCCCCCGCCGCGGTGGACGGAAGACTTCCACGTCTACTATCCCCGTGATGTGATTTGGATGACGGCCGAAGAGGATCTCAGCAACATCAACACGATCAAGTACACGATCATGGAACACGGCACGGTGGCGATGTGCATGGCGTACCATGCGTCGCTGATCAGTAATTTTCACCACTACCAGCCGCCCGGAGACGAACATCCGATCAACCATTCGATCACGATCGTGGGCTGGGACGACGCTGAGCCCACGCCCGCTCCGCTGCCGGGCGCGTGGTTGGTGAAGAACAGTTGGGGCAGTAGCTGGGGCTTCAACGGGTACTTCTGGGTTTCGTACTACGACCAGGCCGCCGCCCAGCACGCCGAGATGGGCTGCGTCTCCTTTCAGGGCATCGAGCTGACCCCCTACGACCACACGTACTACCACGATTATCACGGTTGGCGTGACACGCTGCCCGACGCCACCGAGGCGTTCAACGCCTTCGTCGGGGCCGATCGCCACCGGCTCCAGGCGGTCGCGTTCTACACCGCCGAGGATGAAGTTGACTACACCTTGAAGATCTACGACCGTTTCGAGGGCGGCGAGCTGCTCGACGAGCTGGCCAGCCAATCCGGAACGATCGCGCAAACGGGCTACCACACCATCGACCTCGAAACGCCTATCTATCTCTTCCCCGACGATATGTTTTACATCTACGTCCAGTTGTCGCACGGCGGGTTGCCCTATGATTGCACCGGGGAAGTCTCTGAAATGATGGGCGCGACCACGCGCGCGATTGTCACGTCCACGGCCTCTCCCGGCGAAAGCCTCTACCGCGAGGGCGGCACCTGGCTCGATCTGACGGACTTCAATGACTCGGCCAATTTCTGCATCAAGGGCCTCGCCGTCGAGGTCGGCCTCGAAGTCTCGCCCGAGGAAGACTTCACTTCCGAGGGTTCCCCCGGCGGACCGTTCGCCCCCGCGACCAAGACCTATCAACTCACCAATACCGACAGCGAGCCAATCAGCTATGAGGTCACGACCTCGCCTTGCACCCCCTGGATGTGGGCCACCGGCCAAACCAGCGGCATGCTGGAACCAGGCGGCACCGCCGAGGTCACCGTCGAAATCTATGACTACGCCGACTTGTTACCACCCGGCCTCCACCGGAGCCCCGTTAACTTTGTCAATAACAGCACCCATCTCGGTGACACCACGCTCTTGACCGACTTGATCGTCGGACCTGTCCCTGTCCAGTACGAATGGACCTTCGATCAGGATCCCGACTGGACCACCCGCGGCGACTGGAACTGGGGACAACCCGCCGGCAATGGCGGCGAGAACGGCTACCCCGACCCAAGCAGCGGCCATACCGGAAGCTTCGTCTATGGATACAACCTAAACGGTGACTATCCCAACAATCTCGGCTTCAAGCATCTCACAACCGATGGCATCGATTGCACCGGCCTCTCGCACGTCCGGCTCGCGTTTTGGCGCTGGCTCGGCGTCGAACACCCCGACAATGACCAGGTCGCCGTCCGGATCAGCCCGAACGGTTCCGACTGGACCGTCTGCTGGACAAACGAGACTGAGGTCACCGACAGCGGTTGGGTCTACCAGGAAATCGACGTTTCGCACATCGCCGACAACCGGCCCGATTTCCATGTACGCTGGACCATGGGCAGCACCGACGATTCCGGGACCTACTGCGGCTGGAACCTCGACGACGTACGCATCCTCGGCTTCGAAGCCGCCGAGCCGATAATCGGCGACCTCAACGGCGACGGCGTCGTCGACATTGCGGACCTGGCGACCCTGTTGGGTAGCTATGGCGATACCGGAGTCAATCCCGAGGACGGCGACCTCGACGGCGACGGCGACGTCGACCTGAACGATTTGGCGATCCTGCTCGGATACTATGGCTGCACCGAACCCTAACGCGGCAAAAGTCATGTAGCGTCCGCGAGCAGCAACGACTTTTTTTGCGGCGGATTGCTATGCCGGGTGAGCACTGCTCACCTCTCGGATTCCGACCTCATTCGGCGAAGGAGCATTCGGACATGAAAACCACGGATCACCTGTTCCTGCTTCCACGAGGAGGCCTTCGGAAATTTGCTGCCTCTGCATTCTTCCTCGCCAACTGCACCCTCGCCCTCCACGCCGATCCGCCCAGCTCTTTCGACCTCCGCAACGTCGACGGCGTCAACTATGTCACGCCCGTCAAGGGCCAGCTCGGCGGTACCTGCTGGACATTTGGAACCATGGCCGCCATCGAGAGCAATCTGCTCATGACCGGGAACTGGTCGGCCGGCGGTGAATACGGCGTCCCCAACCTCGCCGAGTACCACCTCGATTGGTGGAACGGTTTCAACCGCCACAATAACGACGACCTCGACCCCCCCGACGGAGCCGGGCTGACTGTCCATCACGGCGGCGATTATCTCGTCTCTTCCGCCTACATCACCCGCGGGGAAGGTGCCGTCCGCGACATTGACGGCCAATCACATGAGCCGCCGCCGGCGCGTCACCGGGATAGCTATCATTACTACTACCCTCGCGATATCGAGTGGTACGTCGCCGAGGCCGACCTCAGCAACATCGACACCATCAAGAACGTTGTCATGACGTATGGCGCTGTTTCCACCTGCATGTGCTTCGACTCCGCGTTCATCTCCAACAACCGGCACTATCAGCCGCCCGGCAGCGACCTGGAGCCCAATCACTCCATCGCGATCGTCGGCTGGGACGACAACATATACACCCCCGCCCCATATAACGGCGCCTGGCTTTGTAAAAACAGTTGGGGAAGCAATTGGGGCGACGGCGGCTACTTCTGGATCTCATACTACGACAAACACGCTTGCCAACATCCCGAGATGGGCGCCGTCTCCTGGCAAAACACCGAACTCATCCTCTACGACAACATCTACTACCACGACTATCACGGCTGGCGAGATACCAAGACCGACTCCACCGAGGCTTTCAACACCTTCGTCGCTTCCTCACGCGAACTCCTCACCGCTGTCGGCATCTTCACCGCCTGCGATAACGAGTCATACACGGTCAGAATCTACGATCGGTTTGAAGGCGGTGAGCTGCTCGACGAACTAGCCGTTGCCTCCGGCACGATCGAGCACTCCGGCTTCCACACCATCGACCTCGACCCGCCCGTACACATGTTTCCCGATGACGACTTCCATATCTACCTCGAGCTGGCAACCGGCGGCCTGCCCTACGACCGTACCTCAACCGTCGATGTGCTCCTGGGCGCAATGATGCGCGGCACCCTGGTCGAATCCGCCGCCAACCCCGGTGAAAGCTTCTATCGCGAAGGCGGGGTGTGGGTCGACCTGACCGATTTCAACGAGACCGCCAACTTCTGCATCAAGGGCCTCGCCGTCGAGGCCGGGCTGGAGGTCTCCCCCCGGCAAATGCTTGAGGCCGAAGGACCCGTTGGCGGCCCGTTCACGCCCGCTTTCATGGTCTACCAACTCACCAACACCGATTGCGAACCCATCAATTATCAAGTGACATGCGACGGGTGTGGGGACTGGCTGACGTTTGTCGGCGACACTGCCGGCGTGCTCGATCCCGACGAAACCGTCGAGGTAACCGCCGCTATCAATGCCTACGTCGAGACGCTGCCGGCTGGACACCATGAAGCAGTGATCAACTTCACGAACATCACCACGCAACTCGGCGACACCGCCCGCGCCGCCACGCTGGTCATCGGGCCGCTGCCCGTTCAACACGAGTGGACGTTCGACACCGACCCCGAGTGGTACGTCTCCGGCGATTGGGAATGGGGACACCCCACCGGCGACGGCGGCCAACACGGAAATCCCGATCCCGCCGGCGGCTATACCGGCAACAACGTCTACGGCTACAACCTCCACGGCGATTATGCCAACAACATCGGCCGACGACACCTCACGACCACCGTGATCAATTGCGCACACCTCAAATACGGGCGCCTCGCGTTTTGGCGCTGGCTCGGCGTCGAGCAGCCACTGTGTGATAAGGCAACGGTGCGGGTCAGCATCGATGGCGTGGAGTGGCACGCCGTCTGGGAGAATCCCACGGAAATCACCGACGACCAGTGGGTCTATCAGGAAATCGATATCTCCGACATCATTGATGATCAACACCACGCCTACATCCGCTGGACGATGGGACCGACCGACGGCGGGGCGACCTATTGCGGCTGGAACATCGATGACGTCCGGATCCTGGGTTATAAGTTCACTATCGACGGCGACATAAACTTCGACTGCGCCGTCGACCTGATCGACCTCGCTACCCTGCTGATGAACTACGGCTTGACCGGCGAAATGCTGGAAGGTGACTTCGACATCGACGGCGACGTCGACCTCTCCGACCTGTCGGTGCTCCTGGCCAACTACGGCAACGTCTGCCCGTAAGCGCCTAACTGTCCGGCGTGGAAACCGGCGAACACGCAACCCGCGTAGCGTCCGGCCCCCGTGCCGGACGTAGAATGAAAACGACGTTCTACGGCCGACACGGAGGTCGGCTGCTACATTATGCGGGCCGATCCTGCTTCGGCTTGGTCGGGTCGGGCTTGAATACGCGTGTTTCCAACGCCGGCACCCAGGCTGTCCAGTCGCGCTCTTCGTCCAGGTCCCCCTCGATCGCGTTGAATATCATCGTCAACTTGGCGTCGAGGTTGTCCAGGTAGTGTACCATCACCGCCTCGGCCGTCGCCGGCAGCTTCGGACTGCCGAATTCGTAACGCCCATGATGCGCGACGATAATGTGCTGAAGCACGGCGAGCAGGTCCGGCGGAAACGGCCGGCCGGTCTCCTCTTCCAACCGACGGGCCTTCTCGTAAATCCATGTTGCCGTTTGAACGATGTGTCCGACCAACTGACCTTCATTTGTGTAGGCAAAGCTGGTTGTATACGACAGCTCAGCCGTCTTGCCCGCGTCGTGCAGAAACGTGCCTACCAGCACCAGGTCCGCACTGACGTCGGGATAGCGCGGCAACACTACGACCGCCAATTCGAGCAGGTTGAGCGTATGTTCCAGCAGGCCGCCGAGGCAGGCGTGGTGGTTCTTGCGGGCGGCCGGCGCCTGCTTGAACGCCGACACAAACTGCTCGTCGTTGATAAACCGCCCGAGCAGGGCGAGCAGATCGGGGTTTTTGACCTCGCGGAGTATTTCCTTCGTTCGGGTCCACATCTTGTCGATATCGCGTCGCGTTACCGGCAGGAAATCGGCCGGGTTGGCCGCCCCTTTGTCGACTTTGCGCACGCCGTCGATGATGAATTGCGGCTTACCCTTGTAGCTCTCGACCCGCCCGGTCACGTACATCAACCCGCTCTCGGGCATCGAGTCGTAAATCTGCCGCGACGCGTTCCACATCCGCGCTACAAGTTCCCCGGTCCGGTCGGCCAGGACGGCGTGAATGTACAGGCTGCCGTTCGTTGTCGTCCGCAGGTCCTTCTGGATAATCAAGTAGATCTCGTCTTCGAGCCGCTGGCCGGCTTCGAGCTCGGTGATCGCGCGGTGCGGGCGGGTATTTGTCGTGGACATGTATCCTCTTCGGGATTCGGTAGGACGGGCAACGCCCACCATATAGTTAACTCACATTGGACCGCCCCCGCGAACTCACGCGCGGGCGATCAAGGACGCCGACCGGCCGGCGGCGTCTCCGCCGATTCCTCTTCCGGCTCATTAGATTCGGCTTCGTCACCCTCGGTCGCGGCGGCTTCCTCCTCCGCGGCCGGTTCCCCTTCCATCATCGGGGCGAACATTGCCGTCGCTCTTCCAACCAACCCCATGATGGGCCCCATATGTCTCATTTGAACCTGCATGCTGATTTGCGCATAGGTCTGCATGTCGAGCGTCTCGACCTGATCGATCGCCTGCGCGAGGTCCGTGAAATAATCCTTGAATACCAGCGCGGCCTCGCTGACTAGTTCCGCGTGCTGTTCCTCGATCGTGAAAGGAAGCACCAGCCGCCACGCATCGTCAACTTTGCGAAACGGTAGTGGAATCTGCACGCTGGGGAGCTCGTCCAGCATCTCCGGCGAGAAGCCGCCGGCGGGTAACCCGGCTTCCGCGGCACCCGGCATGCCGCCGCCCATCATGCCCGCGGCTCCCATCTGTGCGACCATCGCGGCACCGGCTTGCATGACTTCGGCGAGAGTCGTCCGGAGTTCCTCGGGGATTTCCAGCCGGCTGGGGTCGAACGTGGCTACCGCGTTTTCTTCGTCGAGTACGGAGATAGTGAAAGCGTTCGTGAGCGGTTCGGCCAATTCCGGCAAGAGCTCGAATAATCTGGCGATCGCTTCCAACTTCGGCCCCGTCGCTTTGTCACTGAATATCTGTACGAACGAGACCAGGGCGTCCTTCATTTCGTCGAAGCTGTCGATGTACTCGTCCTCTTCACTAAGAGCCGCGACCTGCTCGGGAACGCATGCATCGAGAACCATTTCGAGATCGATATCGAAGATGGCGGCCACTAATTCCGACAGGACTCCTCGAATCTCCTCCGCCTCTGCTCCTTCCGCACCACCGCCGGGCGCACCACCTTCGAGCGATTCGTAAGGCGTCGGTTTATAGTCGGCCGGGTCCTTGAGAATTCCGGTATCGATCGGCCCAGTCCCGGCCGGGGCACCGACGGGCGTGCCGCCGAGCGTTTGATTGAAGCGGGTCGGCTGGTCGTCGGTCTTACCGCACCCGACCGGCATCAAGAACATCACCACCAGGCCTGCTGGGAACAGGCGTCTTGCTTGTTTCATTCGTTTTCTCGCTCTCGCCGCGGATCGGCGGCCAATTAGCCTTCCAGGATAAAGGTTAGAGCAGGGGCCCCGGTGCGTCAATGCCGAAGCGAATCCGGCGGGGGTGCATGACACTCTTGGCGGGCGCTGTGTAAGCCGGGAAACGTAGCGTCCGACGCCCATCACGTAGCGTCCGCCATGGGGGGCGGATGCTACAAAACCCGCGCCGAAGCCCGCCGCAAGCGTCACGGACCCATCGTGTGGGTTCAGTTGTGTATTTGTTGACGCAGTTTCCCCCCCCAAGGAACAGCGATACTAAATCAGCCGGCCTGTTGATCGCTACGCAACGCCGACAGCTTGTCGCGCAGCTCGGCGGCGCGTTCGTAGTCCTCGCAAGTCAGCGCCTCGTTCAGTTCACTTTCCAGACGGGGGGGAGTATTGGCGGGTATCTGTTCGAGCAATTCTTCCCGCAACGAGTCGAGCACCTCCAGTTCCGCCGCCGACGACTCGCCTTCGCCCCGCTCCTCGTTCGCTTCCCACTCGATCAGCCGTTCCCGGCCGTATTCAATCAGCGATAGCGCGGTGTCGTACCGCTCGGCGTCCATCGCCTGGTAGACCTTCGCCCGCGTGTGCATCATCATCACATAGCCCCACTGCGATTCGAGGGCCGTGCGGTCGTACTCGCTTTCGGCGTAGAGTCGGCACAGATCGATCAGCCGCAGGTTTCGCTCGGTATCGCGCTCGACCCCCTCGTACTCCTCGAGCACGAACAGCGAGAGATAGCGCTGGTAGAACAGGTGGGCCTCGTGTCGCAGATCGCGGCAATCCTCGGACAGCAGCACGAAACCTTCGTCATCGCCGTTGCGGGCGATGTATTCCTGCAAGCGCGTCTCGAAAAAGGTCAGCATCGAGTCGCAACCATAGGGGCGCCGCCCGTCGGGTCGGCCCAGGGGTTCAAACTGAAGCAGTCCGAGGTCGACGCGGGTCTGGATCTTCTCATGACCATCCTGGCCGATGATTTTTCGGACCGAGATCTTGCCCGGTTCATATTCCCAACCGTCCAGGATTTGGCGTAAGTCGTGTACCATGACACTGCTGTATCGGTTTACACGGGGGTGGCGCTAAGCATCAGGCTGCCGTGGTAACTCGTCATTTCGATATGGCGCAGCGACCGAGAAATCCAGCGATAACACGCTGAAAATCCGATTGCGAATCAACGCCTACGCCTTTCACGGACGCGTGTAGTAAGGAATAATGCGAACAATGCGGGTCATCGCTGGGAAATTACGCGGGTCGGTGCTGGTCGCGCCGCCGGGGCGTCAGACACGTCCGATTACCGACCGCGTGAAGGAGTCGCTTTTCAATATCGTCGGGCACCGTTTCGGGGCACCGGGATTATTACCGGACATTGCCGTGCTCGATCTTTTCGCCGGCAGTGGGGCGCTTGGGATCGAGTGCCTCTCGCGTGGAGCCCGCTCTTGCTTGTTTGTGGAGCAGAATCGGTCGGCCTTGCGCGCTCTGCGCGCTAACCTCGAAAAGCTGCGGCTGAGCGACGTTGCCCACATCGCCGCCGACAACGCCTGGACCATGCGAATTCCCCTCGCGGCTTCCGAGGGCTACGGCCTGATCTTCGTGGACCCCCCCTACCGCGACGTTGCCGACACGCACCGGATGGTCGACCTGCTCGAACGAACCGCGCCGCGTCTGTCGGCGGAGGGTTTGGTAGTCTTCCGACACGCGAGTTCGATCAAGTTCTCTCTCGAATCATTGCGGTCTCTGGAGTTCGTGGACGAGCGCACGTTCGGCACAATGCGTGTCCTGCTGCTGCAAAAGTCGGACGATGCCGATCAGGGCTCTGGTTAGCGCGCTGTGGAATACGACACGTCGCGTGTTGCGAGCAGATAGAAGAAGAACGCCGCCCCGAGCATATTGGTAATTACGCCGACCGGGAGTTCGTAGACCGATAGCGAGCGGGCGATGCCGTCGCATAGCGCTAAAAACGCCGCCCCGAGCAACGCCGATCCCAGCACGAGCGGCAGCGCCCGCAACCCGACGAGCGTTCGCGCGATGTGCGGCACCATCAACCCCACAAACCCGATCGGTCCGCAGTTCGCGACGATCACCGCCGTCAGCAAACCGACCAGTAAAAAGCAGCCCCAGACGACCGCACCGACGGCGACGCCGCGCGAGGCCGCCAACTCGTCGCTCATCGACAACAAATCGAGCGCGCGATGGGCATACAGAGTCAGAGCCAACGCCGGGAGCAGGACGACCAGAATCTCGACCACGGCGGCGTGTCGTATCGTCGCCAGCGACCCGATCATCCACATAACAATGTCGTTGGTGACGGCTTTGCCGGCCAGAAACGTGACCAGCAGCACGCCCGCCGAGCACATATACGCGATGCAGACACCGGCCAATAGCAGTCGGGTCATATCGCGTCCGGCCCGCAGCCGTGCCATCAGGTAGACGAAGCTCATCGCCGTGATTGCCCCGGTGAAAGCGAGCAGTGACAAGATTGGCACGCCGAGCCAGTATCCGCTCAGATTCAACAGGAATCCGATCGCCGCCGCCAGCGAGGCCCCGCCGGCGATCCCGAGCGTATAGGGCGTTGCCAGCGGGTTGCGAAAGAGCGCTTGCAGCACGACGCCGCTGATCGCCAGCCCGGCCCCGGCACAGGCCGCCAGCAGCGTTCGCGGAATCCGCAATGTCCAAAAAACATTTACCGAGCCGCCGACTTCGGTCTCGTGCGGATGGAAAACCTCTGTCCAATCCAGCCGTGTGTGCCCCAGCAGGGACGAGCCGGCCACGATCAACGCCGCCGTTACAGCTAACAGCAGAAGACGCCACGCACTCGCGCGGGTATTCGGCACGATCAAGGTTCCACGGGGGGAGATTCTTCCAGGTCAACTTTGATGAACGGCATCGACACCCAGTACGCCGTGTCGTAGCCCAGCTTGCGGGCCTGGACATCGGCGGCGTCGGGGTTTGTGTCCGGGGCTTCGGTAAGCCGGCGCTGGCAACTGACAGCGCGGCCTTCCTTCTCCTCCGGCCAGACGCGGGCGTGCACCGAAGGTGCGCTGACGTCGATCAACTTCATGTGCAGATCGACCTCGGGTGTCAGAAGCGGGTGTTCCGGCGACGGGCGGATCACCAGCCGATCGATCCTGATGTACAACACCTGGTCCGCCTCGAGCGTCCGTCCGATCTTTTGCAAGCTCCACTTCGCGAAGTCATCGTGCGTGCGGCGCAGTTGGGTTACCTCACGCAGCGGCAGAATCGTCGCCGGCGACTTGCCGTCACCCAGCATCGAAACCGTCCGCTCGTACAGCGCTTCGTTGAAAACCGGATTTTCGTGTCGGGGCCGTGCCGATTCGATCACGACCGCCACGCGGCTGTCGGCGGTAAATCCATATTCGGGCTTCTGGATTTGGCGCGGCCTTAAGTAGTACGTTAACGAGGCGACGATGTTGCACCCCGCCGCCATGCCGAGCAACGTAAACAGGATGACTGAACCGGCGCGCGGCACACTCATCTCACTTCACCTCGACCTGACGATCGTAGAACTTGCCGGCCAAATCGATCGCGAAGGCCTCCATCGTCGCCTTGCGGATGCCGGCGTCATCCGTGCCCCATTGCCCGACCGAGTCCGGCGGATAGACCGTCTCGACGGATGTCTTGAAAACCGGGGCCGAGCGCCGATAGGCGGTGTCGTATACCTTTACGTTGGCGGCGATTCGCCCGCGGTAGAGGTGCGGGCTCTCCGGCTCGCGCGTGGTGTACTGTGTCAGCTCGATCATCAGCACGCGGTCGGCCCCGAAGCGGGCACCCAGCACGGCGGGATCGCCGCGCTCCCAGTCGAAGTCCCGGCGTTGGAGATCGATGATCTTGCGGTTGGGGATGAAGGAGATCTCGGGGATATTGGGCTTCATGGTCGTCGCCACGTGCTCGGAGATTTCCAACTGGACCCAGGGATACTCGAACAGTGTTTCCGAATCCGCCCAGACCAGCAGGCAGACCTTCTTGCCCTGCATGTAGGGATACTCGGCGGGAACATCTTTCGTCGGCTCCTTACCCCACAAGAGGAACGGCGCCGCGAACAGCTTGCACCCACCGATCGCCGGCGACAGCACCAGCAACAGCGTGAACATCATCGAAAAAAGTTTGCCGGACAAGTGTTCTCCCTGCTCTTAGTCTGTCCACCGTATGCGGAAAACACGATACCATTGCGCTTATGTTTTGTATACCCGCCCGCGCGGCGGTTCCCAGCGGGTAGAATACGACAGGTGCCACTAGTGCTCCGCCACACGTGGAATGATGGACAATATCAAGGGTGGCACAGGCGTCTCGCCTGTGGAAATCTCGGGCGGGACGCCCGAGCCGCCCATCAAATGCCGTGTGACAATACACTAGTGCCCTGTCTGCCATCGATTGATGGGCTGGTGTGCCACTGTTCTTGGGCAGTGCTAAGCATCGCTGGAAGCACGGACAAGCAAACTGCCGCTTGTCCGTGGCACCCGATGCTACCCACCAATCGAGGCGTGATAGAGCCAGTGTTCACGCGCGGTCGAGGCTGAGATGCCGGAGACGCGGGAACAGGCCGAAAGCTTCACTATACTCTGTCGGCGGTGTGATCGCCCGATCATCGCCCGGGCGGCCTGGGTCGGCTGGGAGGTGCAGTGCCCGCACTGCTTTAGCATCTTGCGCGTGCCGGAAGTCCCCGCCGACGGGCGTCCGGTCCAGGCCGACGCGCCGAATCTGTCGGCCAGGCTCTGTTTCAATTTTGCCTGCCCGCGCTGCGATTGTCTACTCGAATCCCATACGGGCATGTGCGGGCAGCTTGCAATCTGCCCGACCTGTGCCGCTCGTTTCAACGTGCCCTACCTGCGTGGCAAATCGGGGCGGCCCGACAAAGCAGTGCTGATCGAGGGCGAGGCCGGGTACCCGACGCCGGTGCACGCCTACGGTGCCAGCGGGCACCGGGCACCGCAAATCATCAGACGCGACGATGGGACTTCGGTGATCGAATGCCCACGCTGCAACGCCCACAATCCGATTGACGCCGACACCTGCGGCGCGTGCGGCGCCCCGTTCACCATGGAAGCAGCCGCTACCGTCGGCAAAATGTACCGCGACCGCCGGGCGTCATCGTCGGTAACGCTCGGCGTCGTAGCGCTGATCCTGTTTTTCACGATTATCCCCGGCCTGTTGGCAACATGGCAGGGTCTGCGCAGCGTTATGAACACCGAGTCTTCGCGACGCCCGGTTCTCGGCTTCATCGGCCTCGGGATGGGAGTGCTCTCGCTCGCCGGCGGCATCGCCTACTGGTACTGGCAACTAAAGTAGGTCGGGTCATCGACCCAGCCCACATCCGCTAATACTACAACGCTACTAATGCCAACCGCCAAGACGCCAAGAGCGCCAAGCACGCAAGGAAAACCTGTCTACAACCCTGTAACAGTCCGCCGCAAAAGTCGGCGGCGCCCATAGACTGTAGCGGCGGACTCGTAAGCCGCTGTACCAGCGGGACTTCGAGTTGCTGCCCCGGGTTTGTGCTTCCGTTGCGCAACCGCCATACGCGCGGCCCCTGTCCCGGCTCGCTGAAACACTGTCATTCTCTGCCTCTTGGCGCACTTGGCGCTCTTGGAGTCTTGGCGGTTTCCAGCGTTGTAGCACTAATGTTGCTGGAAAAAATCCCAAATGACGTCCGTGGCGTTGAGCTTGTCGGTTCTCTTGCCGGTGATCCGTTCGGCGAGTACCTCGGGGCCTCCGGGCCAGACGTGGCCGGCGTCGGCGATCATGATGAAAACGACCTCGGCCCCCTGCTCACCCGGGCCGTAGCGGACGTGCTGAACGCCATCGCGGTCGGAAATCACGCACGGCCGCGGCGCACACCCGATCCAGGTCGCCCAAGTCTCGACGGAATCCGCGATCGGCGGCCGCCGTTCTAATTCTCCCCAGGGCAGCTCGACCATCCCGCCGTCGAGGGGATTGAGCGGGTCGGCGTTTCCGACGATGTAGATCATGGATATTGGACACGTGGGCCTAGGCTGCCGTCGCCAGAGATGGCCGGAGACCGGAGCGATGGCGGCGAATCGTTCGGGCAATTCCATCGCCGCCTGGAAGACCATGGAAGCGCCGTTGGAGAAACCGGCGGCGTAAATGCGCCGGGAATCGACGGCGAATCGTTGCGGGAGTTCATCGAGCAAGGCGCGGATGAAGACGACGTCATCGACGTTTTCACGCTGGGCGTATCCGATGCCGGTACCGACGTTCCAGAACGCGGGATTCCGGAGGAGGGTCACCGGTCGGTTCGGGTCGGGGCGCAGGGCCTCCGGATAGACGACGAAAAACCTTTCCCGGTCGGCCTTTTGCGAGAAGCCGGTGGCAAAGGCGGCGATTTTGGCGGTCCCGCCGCCGCCGTGAAAGACAAACACGAGGGGAAGCGGGCTATCGTCATTACAGGTGGGCGGCACGTGCAGGAGATATTGCCGGTTTCGCGAGCCGACCGGAATGCCGAGCACGTGATCGCCGGGATTGAGCATTTTCGACATTATTGTGGTTCGCAGCCTGGTTATGAACGGAAACGCGCGCCCCAACGCGGAGCATGGTTGGATTGTCGCCCATGAGCGGCCCAATACAACCAGTGCTCCGTCAGTGTTGCTTTGATGGGTTCAACCCGAGGAGCCGCGGACTTCAGTCCGCGCGGCGCCGCGGAGAGTAGAATTTACCTTTTCCGAAGGACCGC